>NZ_JBKFBI010000093.1:0-23408 GCF_053346095.1 Methylobacterium sp. A52T
GGGCGCGCGGGGGGCGCCGCGGGCCGGGGCGGCGAGCTCGCGGTTGAGATCGTCCAGGGCGGCGCGGCCCGCCGCGACGGCGTCCGTGCCGCGGGCGCCGAGCTCGGTGCCGGCCCGGTCGGCGGCGTCGCGGAACCGGGCGGTGAGGATCGCAGTCTCGGCCTCGACGGCGCCGGTGACCTCGCCGGAGGCGTTGCGCAGGGTGTCCAGGGCCGCGGCGAGCCGGGCGGCGGCGTCCCGCGTCTGCGTCTCGGCGGCCTGGCTCGCCTGATCGGCGGCGGCCCGCAGCGCGGCGGCCGCCTCCTCGGTCCGCGCCGACAGGGCGGCGGCGGAATCCGCGACCCGGCGCTCGAACACCCGCACGGCCTCGAGGGTCCGGGCCTCGACCGCGCCGGTGGCGTCCTCGGCCGTGCCGCGCAGGGCGTCGGTGGCCGCCTCGGCCCCGCGCCGGAGCGCCGCGACCGCCTCGGCGGTGCGGCCGTCGATCTCGCCCGACAGGCCCTCGACGGTGCCCCGCAGCGACTGGACGGCGGAGGAGGCCCCCGTCTCGAAGCCCCGGCCCAGGGCCGCGAAGGCGGCCTCGAGGTTGGCCGCGACCGTCTCGGTCCGGTGCGCGATGCTGCCGCCGGCCTGCTCGGCCGCCGCCGCGACCCGGTGCTCCAGGTCCGCGGCCCGGACCGTCACGGTCTCGTCGAGGCGCGCCGCGATGCCGTCCATCCGCTCGGCGAGGG
This sequence comes from Methylobacterium sp. A52T, assembly GCF_053346095.1. Lineage (NCBI taxonomy): Bacteria > Pseudomonadati > Pseudomonadota > Alphaproteobacteria > Hyphomicrobiales > Methylobacteriaceae > Methylobacterium > Methylobacterium sp. A52T. Next base: position 732 of record NZ_JBKFBI010000093.1, read on the forward strand.
CGCCGCCGCGCTCCGACAGGGCCTCGGCGATCCGCTCGGCGGTGCCGACGAGGTCGTCGCGCACGGCGCCCGCGCGGGCCGCCAGGGTCTCGCCGGCGCCGCTGGCGGCGAGCGCCAGGGCGGCCTGGGCGTCGCGCCCGCGGCCCTCGATCGTCTCGGCGACCGACAGGCCGGCGCTCTCGATCTCGGCGCGCAGCGCGAGGCCGCGGCCGGCGATGTCCTGGGTCAGGGCCGAGCCGGTGTCGGCGAAGCGGGCGGTGATCTCGGCGCCCATCGCGCCGAAGCGCTCGGTCAGCTCCGACCCGCGCGACAGGAAGGCGGATTCGAGCCCCGTCACGGAGCGCTCGAAGGTCTCGCGCACCGTGCCGGCCTGACGCTCCAGCGCGTCGCTCACGCGGCTGCCGGTCTCCTCCAGGGTCCGGGTGAGGGCGCCGGCATTCTCCGACAGGCGCTCGGCCAGGGCGGTGCCGGCGGCCTGGAAGGCGCCGGTCGCCGTGCCGGCGCGGTCCTCGAAGCTGCGGGTCAGGGTCTCGCCGACCTCCTGGAAGCTGCCGCGCACCTCCTGGCTGGTGGCCGCGAGGGTGTCGATCAGGTCGCTGCCGCGGGCGGTCATCAGGTTGACCACCCGGTCGCCGGCCTCGCCCAGCGAGGCCGTGATCGCGGCGCCGCGGGTCTCCAGCGCGCCGGTCACGCGCTCGCCCGCGCCGGTCACCGCGGAGACGATCCGGTCGGAGGCGCCCTCCAGGTCCTGGCTCAGGCTCTGGTGCGACCCGGTGATGGCGCTGCGCACCCGCTCGGCGTTGCTGACGATGGCTTCCCGCTGGGCCACCAGCTCGTCCACGAGGGAGCGGATCCGGATCTCGTTGTCGGAATAGGCCCGCTCCAGGGTGGCGATCTCGCCGCGCACCAGGGTTTCTAGCTCGCCGGCCCGGGCGAGCGCCCGCTCGACGCCGTCGCCCACCGCCGCCACCTCGCGGCGCACGGTCTGCGACATGGTCAGGACCGCGTCGGTGGAGAAGCTCTCGGGCTCGGCCAGGCGCACCGCGACCTCGCCGACCGCGCGGGCGACGAGGCGCATCTCCTGGGCCCGCACCGCCAGCATGGCGGCGATCACGAACAGCACCACCGGGCCGAACAGGGCCGCGGCGCCGACGCTCGCCTGGAGGGCCGAGAGGCCCGACAGGACGGCGCGCAGGTCGCCGTCGGACTTCGACCACGCGATCAGCACCAGGGCGCCGATCCAAACGGCGCCGGCCGCGAGGGCGAGCAGGTAGGGCTTGGGCGAGGAGCGCACCCGCAGGGTCTGCTGCAGGATGCCGATGTTGCGCCGGTCGTCGTTGGCCACGAGCGAGCGGTCGGGGGGCAGGAGGCCGCCCTCGCGGCGGGGGCGGTCCAGGCCCGGCGGCGGCAGGTCGGAGGCGAGCGGCGGGTCGAGGTCGAGGCGCGGCGGCATGGTCCGGCCGGCGTCGAGACCGCCGTCGCGCAGCGGGTCGGCGTCACCGACATCGGGCAGGCGCGGCTCGGCGCGACCGTCGGTGCCGTTCGGCGTCAGGGCGTCGAGGTTCAGCGCCTGCTCGATCGCAGAGAGCGCGGCCTCGGCCGGGTCCTTCAGCTTCTTCTCGGTCGCCATACAACGCCTCGTTACACGGGTTCACCGGCGCCTGGAGAGGCTTGAGCCGGAGACGCAACGCCCCGTTTACCATTACAAGACTAAACTCGGGCAGCGACTGCCGATACCCGAGCCCTCGACCGGCCCCAGAAAAGGTTAACCGAATGGTTACCGGGCCCGTCGCTCGCCGCCTCCACCATCCTGCCGCAGGGGAGGGGTCCGGCGCGATCCCCACCCGGCGAATCAGGGGGTGAATTGTGTGGATCAGATCCGCAATCCCCGACGAATCCGGATGCCGGGAGCCCGAACATGCAGGCCATCGACCCCGCGGAACTCGAGGCCCAGACCGGCGGCGACGCCGACCTGGCCCGTGAGGTCCTGGAGCTGTTCGCCGGCCAGTGCCGCTCGATCCTGCCGCGCCTCGCCGACCCGGCCCTGCCGCGGGATCAGCGCGCCGACCTCGCCCACACCCTGAAGGGCTCGGCCGCGGGCGTCGGGGCGATCCACGTGCGGGCGCTCGCGGACGCCGCGGAGACGCGCCTGCGCGCCGGCGCCGGGGCGGTGTCGGTCGACGACCTCGCGGCCGCGGTCGCGCGGGCGCTGGCGGAGATCGCGGAGGCGCGCGCCTGACGGTGTCGCCGCACGGGTCGCCGCACCGGTCGCCGCACCGGTCGCCGCACCGGTCGCCGCACGGTGTCGCCTAATGCGGCGATCGATCCGGGACCGGTGTCTAATGCCGCGCTTGCATTCCGCGTTTCCAGCCGCCAAGCAGGCACGCCGCCCGTCGGACAGATTGCGCTCGACGCGAGCCCGGAGCCCCCAGCATGCCCAAGATCACCTACGTCGACCACGCCGGGACGGAACGGACCGTCGAAGGCAGCGTCGGCGCGACCGTGATGGAGACGGCTATGCGCAACAACGTCCCGGGCATCGACGCGGAGTGCGGTGGCGCCTGCGCCTGCGCCACCTGCCACGTCTACGTGGCCGACGCCTGGATCGACACGGTCGGCAAGGCGCAGGACATGGAGCAGGACATGCTGGATTTCGCCAGCGACGTCCGCGAGAACTCCCGCCTCTCCTGCCAGATCAAGATCACGCCGGCGATGGACGGCCTCGTGGTGACGACGCCGTCCCAGCAGGGCTGAGACGGAAACCGTCTCGGACGCGCGATCCCCTCCCGGCATCGCCTCCAGTCGCATCGCGCCGTGAGGCCGTCACCGCGCCTGTCATCGCACCAGCGCCCGCGCCGCCGCGTCGAGCCCCTCCAGGGTGAGGGGGAACATCCGGCCGGCGACCAGCCGCTGCATCATGCCGATCGACTGGGTGTAGCCCCAGTGCGTCTCGGGCACCGGGTTCAGCCACGCCGCCTTCGGGAAATGGTCGAGGAGCCGCTGCATCCAGGTGGCGCCCGCCTCCTCGTTCCAGTGCTCCACGGAGCCGCCGGGCGTCGCGATCTCGTAGGGGCTCATCGAGGCGTCGCCCACGAAGACGAGCCGGTAGTCGCTGCCGTAGGTGCGGATCACGTCGAGGAGCGGCGTCTTCGCCTCGTGCCGCCGCCGGTTCTCGGTCCAGACCGCCTCGTAGGGGCAGTTGTGGAAGTAGTAGTGCGCGAGGTGCTTGAACTCCGAGCGCGCCGCCGAGAACAGCGCCTCCGCCTGCTCGATGTGCCAGTCCATCGAGCCGCCGACGTCCAGGAACAGCAGCACCTTCACGGCGTTGCGCCGCTCCGGCCGCAGCTTCACGTCGATGTAGCCCTGGCGGGCGCTCGCGCGGATCGTGCCGTCGAGGTCGAGCTCCTCCGCCGCCCCCGTCCGGGCGAAGCGGCGCAGGCGCCGCAGCGCGAGGCGCATGTTGCGCGCGCCGATCTCCCGGTCGTCGTCGAGGTCCTTGAACTCGCGCTTGTCCCAGACCTTCACCGCCCGGAAGCTGCGGTTGCCGTCCTGGCCGATGCGGATGCCCTCGGGATTGTAGCCGTAGGCGCCGAAGGGCGAGGTGCCGCCGGTCCCGATCCATTTCGAGCCGCCCTGGTGGCGCCCCTTCTGCTCGGCGAGGCGCTGCTTGAGGGTCTCGAACAGCTTGTCCCAGCCGAGCGCCTTCAGCTCCGCCTTCTCGGCCTCGGTCAGGTATTTTTCCGCGAGCTTCCTGAGCCATTCCTCCGGGATCGCGGCGGGCTCGACCGCCTCGCCCAGGGTCTCCAGCCCCTTGAACACCGTGCCGAACACCCGGTCGAACCGGTCGAGATGCGCCTCGTCCTTCACCAGCGCGGTGCGCGACAGGAAGTAGAACGCCTCGACGTCGTGCTCCGCGAGGCCCCGGTCCAGGGCGCCGAGCAGGGTCAGGTACTCCTTCAGGGAGACGGGGACCTTGGCGTCCCGGAGGGCCGTGAAGAACTGCAGCAGCATGCCGGGAGAACGCGCCAGCCGGGCGTCCGGGTCAAGCCCGCGCGAATCGGTCGGCGCGCCGCCGAGCGTGGCAGGACTTTGCCGAAGGACTTCCGAGTCTTCGCCGATGGTCGACAAGATTCAGCCCCGTCGGCAGCGCCGATTCCGGCGCCCAAACGAGTCTCTCCGACCCGATGGGACTCATAACCTGGGCATAAGTCATCGAATCTGTTGATATGTGACCGGACAAGCCTCGCCCAGTCACTCAATCGGTCATGGGAATCGCTCAACTCGGGACATCGAGTGTGCGCGGACGCGGCAGCGCGGCCGACACGGAGCTAGCGAGGAGACCTGCGATGGCGGTCATCCTGCGGAATCTGACGGAATTCAAGCGGTTTCTCGGGAAGCCGGGGGCGACGATTCAGCTGGTGCGCAACACCTTCATGGACCGCCAGCCGGAGGCAACCCGGGACGCCTACCGCGACAAGGGCATGTACGCCCCGCGGGCGGTGCAGGCCCTGTCGCGCAAGGCCGCGGTCTTCACCCTGCGGGGCTATCCCGGGACGGTCTGGCTCTACTGGGACAAGGGCGCCCGCGGCTGGCGCTTCTCGGGCGACACCGTGACGGTACCCCTGGTCACCGGCCTCGGGCCGGCGGACGAGCTGGTCTACCGGTGCAGCTTCGCCGACGGGTTCGAGCCGGCGCCGCGCAGCCGCGCGGCGCGGCGGGCCAAGCACGAGGACGCGCACCCGGTCCTGATCTGAGCGAGGCCCCCGGGACCTCCGCTCGGATCTCCCGCCTCAGGCCGCCCCTCAGACGTCCTGCCCTCAGGCCTCCTGGCCGGCCGCCTCCTGGCGCTCGGGCTCCCGCTTGACCGGGGCCTTGCCCAGCGCCTTCCCGACGGTCCGGCGGGCCCGGAAGATCGGCTTCGACTCGCCCTCGCGCTTCTTCAGCAGGGCGCGGTACTCGTCCCGCCGCTCGTGGATCGACGCGATCACCAGCCCCATCGGCACGCCGACATCGACCAGAACGGCCTCCGACAGCTGCAGCGAGGCCTCGATCGTCTCCGGCACCGCGTCGTCGACGCCGAGCTCGTAGAGCGAGGAGGCGTGGCGGGCGTCGCGGGCCCGGGCCACGATGGTCAGGTCCGGCCGCTCGGCGCGGGCCGCCGCCACCGCCGCCTCGACGGCGCGGGGATTGTCGAGGGTGACGACCAGCGCCCGGGCCGTGGCGATGTCGCACCGGCGCAGCATCTCGGTGTTGCCGCTGTCGCCGAAATAGACCGGCGCCCCGGCGCGGCGCTGCTCGGCCACCCGCGCGGCGTCGGAGTCGAGGGCGATGTACGGGATCTTGTGCCGCTCCAGCATCTCGCCGACCTGCCGGCCGACGCGGCCGAACCCCGCGACGATCACCCGGTTCCCCACGCGCTCCGGCACCGGCTCCGCCTTGGCGGTGGCCTGGGCGCTGGCGGTCGCCCGCAGCTTGAGCCGGCGGCCGACGGCGGCGAGCGCCGGGATCATGATCATCGTGACCGTGGTCACCACGAGGGCCGCCGCGCCGACCTCCTCCGGCACCAGGCCGGTGGCCATGGCGCCGCCGATCAGCACGTAGGCGAACTCGCCGCCCGGGCCGAGGAGCAGCGCCGTCTCCAGCGCCACCGGCCGGGGGATCTTCAGCACGGGGGCCGCCATCATCACCACGGCGGCCTTGATCAGGACCAGCGCCAGCGACAGGCCGATGATCGCCCCCGGCGTCGCCATCAGCTGCGCCGGGTCGAGGTTCATCCCCACCGAGACGAAGAACACGCCGAGCAGCAGGCCCTTGAACGGGTCGATCGTCGCCTCGATGGCCCGGCGGTACTCGGTCTCGGCCAGCAGCAGGCCGGCCACGAAGGCACCGAGCGTCATCGACAGGCCGCTCGCCGCCGCGGTCAGCGCCGTGCCGACGATGACCAGCAGGCAGGCGGCCATGAACAGCTCGGTGGAGCGCGTGCGCGCCACGAGCTGGAACAGCGGGCGCAGGGCGAGGCGGCCCGCCACCACGATCAGGGCCAGCGCGACGGCGGCCTGGCCCAGCGCCAGGGCGAGGGCCCAGCCCTTGTCGCCGCCGTCGTCGCGGCCGAGCACCGCGATCGCGAACAGGGCTGGGGCCACCGCGAGGTCCTGGAACAGCAGCACCGCGAAGCTCGTGCGCCCGGTCGGCGCGTTCAGCCGCTTCTGCTCGGCCAGGACCGGCAGGACCACCGCAGTCGACGACAGCGCGAGGCCGATGCCGACGATCACCGCGCCGGTGAGCGGCACGTTGAGCCCGTAGAGGATCGCGCCGAGGATCAGCGCGGAGCAGCCCACCTGCAGGGAGCCGAGGCCGAAGACCAGCCGGCGCAGCACCCGCAGGCGCTCCCAGGAGAGCTCGATCCCGATCATGAACATCAGGAAGATCACGCCGAACTCGGCGAGGTGCGAGATCTCGGCCCGGTTGCCGATGGTGAAGAGGTGCACGGAGGGATAGGTGTCGGCCAGCCGGCCGAGGCCGAAGGGTCCGAGCAGGGCCCCGGCGCCGATGAAGCCGAGCACCGGCGAGATCCGCAGGCGGTGGAACAGCGGCACCACGATGCCCGCTGTGACGAGAAACAGGATCGCTTCCTTGTAGGAGCCGGCGTGGACCTCTGGCATCGGCGGCGGATCGAACCTCGTCTCTCGGGGATGGGGAGCGCCGTTCACGGCCGCGCGATCATGGGTCGGCGCCGCCCTCGGAGCAACCGGATTCGGCCCGCGACCGGTCCCGCGGACGTGCGTTCCGACACAAGCCGGATACAGGCGCGGGTGAGACATTTCGGTCACCGGCAGGCGGGATGCGGACGGCATCCAAAGGAGGCATGCGGTGAAGGCGTGCAACGCGGCCCAAAATCGGCACAATGCGCGCATACACGCCTGAGTTAACCGGGGGTTAAGCTCGGCCGGGCCCTGCCCGGAACTGGACCGGATGGATGCGACGAGGCCGATGATCTCCATCAAATCGATATTTGCCGGTCCGGCAGCGCCCCCCAGCCGCGACCTCGCGCGCGAGAAGCGCGAGTGGAAGCTCGAGTCGGACCGCTGGCGGCACCAGCGCCACATCGAGAAGGGCTACCGCATCAAGTGGGGCTACGTGGCGATCGCGTACCTCGTCGAGTTCATGGTGATCGGCGCCTCGCTCTGGGGCGCGTGGCTGTTCGCGGGCGTCTACAGCGACGGCGACTGGCACGCCTTCTACTTCATGCTGCTGGCGCCGCTGGTCTACGCCGCGGTCGAGCTGTGCCGCGTGCCGCTCGGCATCCTGGCCCGGACCCAGCGCTCCTACTTCGTGCGCGGCCTCGCCGTGCTGGGCATCATCTTCGCCGCGGGCGTCACCACCAAGTCGGTGTCGCAGCTCGGCGAGATGATGTTCCATCCCCGCCTGATGGAGGCGGCCCGGACCAAGACCGCCCTGAAGGACGCCCAGGCCGACCGCGCCACGATCGGCGACCGGATCAAGGCGGCCGACGAGCGCGTGGCGCAGTACACGGCCGAGCTCGACCAGATCGAGAAGCGCTCCGCCGACAACGCCCAGCAGCTCGCCGGCCTCCCGGCCCAGCGCTGCGAGCGGGTCTTCGGCACCAACAGCAAGGGCCGGAAGTACCAGAACCTGAAATGCGTGGCCGATCCCCGCGTCGCCGCCCTGTCGCAGGGCGTCGCCAAGGCGTCCGCCGACCGCGCCGGGATGATCAAGGACCTGGAGGAGGCCCGCAAGGCGCGCGCCGCCCTCGATCCGGGCGCCGCCGACCGCCGGGTGGCCGATGCCGAGCAGGGCTACCGGAACGCGGTCAACCGCTCGCAGCTCCACTCCTTCACCGCCATGGTCTACGGCGTCGACCCGATCGACGTGACCGAGAGCCAGGTCCACGCCTTCCTGCGGATCTTCGTGTTCCTGCCCGCGGTCTGCGCGGCCTTCGCGTCGACGATCCTGGCGCTCTGCGCGGTCTCGACCCGCCGGACCTTCATGGACGAGGACGATCTCGGCGCCGCCGTGAACCCGGAGGCGGCCCCCTACATGCTCGACGCGATCGCCGACGCCCTGCGCTCGCACCCCGAGCCGATCCTGCCGCGCGCCGCCAACGCGTCGGGCGCGGTGATCCCGATGAACCGGCCGGCCCAGGGCCAGCAGGCGCTGCCGAACCAGACCCATCCGGGCCCGACCCTCCCTGCCGCTGGAGCCGGCGCATGAACTACGTCGCGAGCGGGACCCCCGAGAACATCGCCCTCGCCCAGCAGGTGAATTCCCGCCTGCGGGCGGATTCGAGCTACGTCGCGGCCCGGGCCTTCCTGTTCCGGGCGCTGGGCTTCGGCGCCTTCGCGTGCCTCGCGGGCATCGGCGTCGGCGCGGCGGCCTACGGCTGGGCGACCCTGAACCAGTTCGACACCGCCGCCGAGAAGATCGCCGCCGCCATGCAGGCGGCGCTCTCGGACGTGACCCTGAAGACCAAGGGCGAGGTCACGCTCACCGACAACACCCTCAAGCTCGAGGGCCTGCCCAAGGCGTCGGCGACGCCGACGCCCACCAAGGCGCAGCTCGGCAACGACGCCGCCCCGGCCTCCAAGGCGGCGGTGAACACGACCTTCACGGTGTTCAAGCAGGTGCCCTACCTCGACGGGCAGATCGTGACCGGCTGGAACTTCAAGGACAGCGCCGAGCAGCCCTACCAGCAGTACTGCTACTTCTCCCGCCGCTCCAACGAGGCGAAGGGCCAGGTCGAGATCAAGATCGACCTCGCCATGGACGGCAAGACCCTGCCGCAGCCGCAGAAGTCGGACGTCAACCTCGAGATCCTGGCCCGGAACTGCGTCTGGCACGAGAAGGGCTGAGATCGCTCGCGGCGCCACCGTCCTCGCGGGCGGAGCGAAGCAATCCAGGGTGGCGCCACGCCTCCGGACATCCCGCTGCTCCGGGTCACTTCGCTTCGCTCGTGATGACGGGGCTCGGACAGATCGGGCCTGATGGGTTCGGCGCTTGCGGCCCGGCCGCGCCCCGCGCTACCCGTTTCCCTCGATCCACCTCTCCGAGACCGCGATGCGCTTTTCCGGAACCGAGACCTACGTCGCGACCCCCGACCTCACCGCGGCGGTCAACGCCGCCGTGGTCCTGGAGCGGCCGCTCCTCGTGAAGGGCGAGCCCGGCACCGGCAAGACCGTGCTGGCCGAGGAGATCGCCAAGGGCTTGGGCGCGCCGCTGATCGTCTGGAACATCAAGTCGACCACCAAGGCGCAGCAGGGGCTCTACGAGTACGACGCGGTCTCGCGCCTGCGCGACTCCCAGCTCGGCGACCCGCGGGTCTCGGAGATCGGCAACTACATCCGGCGCGGCAAGCTCTGGGAGGCGTTCACCGCGCCCGAGCGCCCGGTCCTGCTCATCGACGAGATCGACAAGGCCGATATCGAGTTCCCCAACGACCTGCTCACCGAACTCGACCGGATGGAGTTCCACGTCTACGAGACCGGCGAGACCGTGAAGGCCGTGCGCCGGCCGATCGTGATCATCACGTCGAACAACGAGAAGGAGCTGCCGGACGCGTTCCTGCGCCGCTGCTTCTTCCACTACATCAAGTTCCCCGATTCCGAGACGCTGCAGCGCATCGTCGACGTCCACTATCCGGGCATCAAGCACCGCCTCGTCGAGGAGGCCCTGCGGACCTTCCTGGCGATGCGCGAGGTCCCGGGCCTCAAGAAGAAGCCCTCGACCTCGGAGCTGCTCGACTGGCTGAAGCTCCTCGTCTCCGAGGACATCGCCCCCGAGACCCTGCGCGAGCAGGACGGCCGCAAGCTGATCCCGCCGCTGCACGGGGCGCTCCTGAAGAACGAGCAGGATGTCAGCCTGTTCGAGAAGCTGGCCTTCATGATGCGCCGGGACCAGCGCGGCGGCTGAGGCCGGACGGACGACCCGAGGATTCCCGCGAGAGGAGCCCGGGGCAGGGACAGGAGCGTGCGGCATGGGCGAGATCGCGATCGTCGGCGGCGGCGTGATGGGGCACGGCATCGCCCTGGTGCTGGCGCTCGCCGGCCACGGCGTGCGGATCACCGACACGCGGCCCGAGACCCGGGCGCGGATCCCCGGCCTGATGGAATCCGCCCTCGCGACCCTGCGGGAGGCAGGCGCCGCCCCGGAGGGCTGGGACGCCGCGCGGCTGGCCCGGGCCGTCCGGGTCGAGGCGGCGCTCGACGCGGCGGTCTCGGGCGCCGGCCTCGTGATCGAGGCGATCACCGAGAACCCGGAGGCCAAGCGCGCGCTCTTCTCCGAGCTCGACCGGCTCTGCCCGGCCGACACGATCCTCGCCAGCAACACCAGCTACCTCGACGTCTTCCCGCTGATCCCGGAGCGCCGGCAGGCCCGGGCGCTGATCCTGCACTGGTACACGCCGCCCTACATCGTCGACCTCGTCGACGTGGTGCCGGGGCCCGGCACGGACCCGGCGGTCGTCGCCGCCATGGCCGAGTTCGTGCGCGGCCTGGGCCAGGTCCCGATCGTGCTGAAGCGATTCATCCCCGGCTACATTGCCAACCGCATCCAGCAGGCGATCAGCGCCGAGGTGTTCCGGCTCCTCGACGAGGACGTCGCCGCGCCGCGGGACATCGACGACGCGATCGTCCACGGGCTCTCCTTACGCATCCCGATCCTCGGCCACCTCGCCAAGGCCGACTTCACCGGCCTGGAGCTGACGCAGCGGGCGCTCGCCAACGGCAGCTACGCGCCGCCGCCGCCCCGCACCCGCTCCGAGACCCTCGACGCCCTCTGCGCCGCCGGCCGGACCGGGGTGATGGCCGGCAAGGGCTACTTCGACTGGGGCGGGCGGCCGCCGGAAGAACTGTTCCGCGAGCGCGACCGCAAGCTCCTGGCGCTCAAGGCGGCGATGGCCGGGATCGGCCGGATGGAGGGATCATGATCGGAGCGGACCTGTCCGGGCGGCGCGTCCTCGTCACCGGAGCCTCGTCGGGGATCGGGCTCGCGACCGTCGCGATCTTCGCCCGCAACGGCGCCACCGTGGCGCTGAACCACCTGCCCGACGATCCCCGCGGCCCCGAAGAGGCCGCCCGGCTCGCCGGAGCCGGATTCGCGGTGATCGCGCTGCCCGGCGACGTGTCGCGGGCGGGCGAGGCCGAGGCGATGGTGGCGGCCGGCATCGACCGGCTCGGCGGCCTCGACGTGCTCGTCAACAATGCCGGCACGTCGGGCACGACCATGCCCATCGCCTTCGAGGACCTCGACGCGATGAGCGAGGATTTCTGGGCCACGATCCTGGCGACCAATCTGCTCGGGCCGTTCCGCTGCGCCCGGGCCGCGGCCGCGACCCTCAAGGCGAGCCGCGGCGCCATCGTCAACACCGCGTCGGTCGCCGGCCTCGGGCGGCGCGGCTCGTCGGTCGCCTACGCGGCGAGCAAGGCCGGACTGATCAACCTGACCCGCAGCCTCGCCCGGGCGCTGGCGCCGGACGTGCGCGTCAACGCGGTGGCGCCGGGGCTCGTCGCCACGCCCTGGACCGACCCCTGGTCGGAGGAGCGCAAGGCCTCGACCGTGGGGCGCACCATGCTCGGCCGCATGGCCCGCCCGGAGGACATCGCCGAGACGATCTTCTTCCTGGGCGCGGGCGCGGCCTACATCACGGGCGAGACCATCACGGTCGACGGCGGAGCGATCTGACGCGCGGGGAGCACACACATGGCGAGCACCACCGTCATCACCTGCGCCCTCACGGGCTCCTTCGACACGCCGCGGAAGAACCCGGCCGTGCCGGTGAGCCCGGAGGCGATCGCACGATCCGCCCTGGAGGCGGCGTCCGCCGGGGCCGCCGTGGTCCACATCCACGTCCGCGACCCCGAGACCGCCGCGCCCAGCATGGAGCTCGCCCATTACCGCGAGGTGGTGGAGCGGATCCGCGCGAAGAACGACGCCGTGATCCTCAACCTGACCACGGGGGCGGGGGGCCGGTTCGTGCCGGGCGACCCCGACCCGTCAGTCGCCGGCCCGGGCACCACCTTCGTGGGACCGGAGGCCCGCACCCGGCATGTCGGCGCGCTGCGGCCGGAGATCTGCACCCTCGACATCGCCACGATGAATTTCGGCGAGCACCTGTTCCTCAACACCCCCGGCCACCTGCGGGCGATGGCGGGCCACATCCGCGACGCGGGCGTGAAGCCCGAGATCGAGGTGTTCGATCTCGGCCAGATCGAGCTGGCCCGGCACCTGATCGCCGAGGGGCATCTGGCGCGCCCGCCGCTGTTCCAGATCTGCCTCGGCATCCCCTGGGGGGCGCCCGCGACGCCGGAGGCCCTGGTGGCGATGCGCGCCCGGCTGCCGGAGGACGCGGTCTGGTCGGCCTTCGGCATCGGCCGGGAGGAGTTCCCGATCCTCGCGGTCGCCGCCGGCATGGGCGGCAACGTCCGCGTCGGGCTGGAGGACAACCTGTACCTGTCCCGGGGCACGCTCGCGCCGAGCAACGCCGCCCTGGTGGAGAAGGCCGTGAGCCTGCTGGCCCACATCGACCGGGAGCCGGCCACGCCCGATCAGGCGCGGGCGATTCTCGGGCTGGCGCCGCGGGGCGGTTGAGAGGTCGATCGCCGCCGCTCCCCGTCATCGCGAGCGCAGCGAAGCGACCCAGGGCAGCGCGACCTCGGCGAGCGTGGTGCTGCTGGAGTGCTTCGCGCCGCTCGCAAGGACGGCGGTGCCGTCTCGGGCGGGGAGGGCTGCCCCTGACGGATCGCCGGCATCCTCACGCGCACCCGTTTCGGCCGCGGACCGCCACGGATACTCTGCCTTCGGAAACATTCCGAGCGGCGATCAACGCCGCCGGGTGGACACGACAGGGAGAGAGACATGACGCTCCGCCACCGCGCCGCGGCGCTGCTCGGGAGCTTGTGCGCGCTCGGTGCCGGCGCGGCGCTCGCCGCCGACCTCGTGCCGGTAAAGATCGGCGTGCTGAACGATCGCTCCGGCGTCTACTTCGACTCCACCGGCGAGGGCTCGGTGGTGGCGGCCCGCATGGCGGTCGAGGACTTCAAGCCGGAGGAACACGGGCTGAAGGTCGAGGTCGTCGCCGCCGACCACCAGAACAAGCCCGATGTCGGCGCCTCCATCACCCGGCAATGGTACGACCGCGACGGCGTCGACGCGGTGTTCGACGTGCCGACCTCCTCGGTGGCGCTCGCCATCGCGCAGATCACCAAGGAGAAGAACAAGGCGTTCATCAACTCGGGCGGCGGCACCGCCGACCTCACCGGCCCGGCCTGCACGCCCAACACCGTGCACTGGACCTACGACACCGCGGCGCTGGCCAACGGCACCGGCAAGGCCATCCTCAAGCGCGGCGGCAAGACCTGGTACTTCATCACCGCCGACTACGCCTTCGGCCTCGCCCTGGAGCGCGACACCAAGGCCGTCGTGGAGAAGAACGGCGGCAAGGTCGTCGGCGGCGTGCGCACGCCGTTCCCGAACCCGGACTTCTCCTCGTTCCTGCTCCAGGCTCAGGCCTCGGGCGCGCAGGTGATCGGGCTGGCCGATGCCGGGCTCGACGCCGCCAACGCCATCAAGCAGGCGCACGAGTTCGGCATCCGCCAGGGCGGCCAGACGCTCGCGGCCCTGCTGATCGCCATCACCGACATCCACTCGCTGGGCCTGGACGTGGCGCAGGGCCTCGCCTTCACCGCCTCGTTCTACTGGGACCTCAACGACGGCACCCGGGCCTTCGCGGAGCGCTTCGGGAAGCGCATGCCCGGCAAGAAGCCGACCTCGTACCAGGCGGGCGTCTACGCCAGCACGCTGCACTACCTGAAGGCGGTGGCGGCCCTGCACTCGGCCAAGGACGGCGCCGCCGTGGTGGCCAAGATGAAGGAGATGCCGACCGACGACCTGCTGTTCGGCAAGGGCACGATCCGGCCGGACGGGCGCAAGATCCACCCGATGTACCTGTTCGAGGCCAAGGCGCCCTCCGAGTCGAAGGGCGAATGGGACCTCTACAAGGTGCTGGAGACGATCCCGGCCGAGCAGGCCTTCCGCCCGATGAGCGAGGGCGGCTGCCCGATGGTGGCCGGCATGACGGCGAAGTAGGCGATCGGGTCGCTCCTTTCCGCACCGCAGTCCTTGCGAGCGGAGCGAAGCAATCCGGACGGCGCGACGCCGGCCGGCGTCGCGCTGCCCTGGGTCACTTCGCTGCGCTCGCGATGACGGTGAGGGAGACCGCAACCGAGCGACCGAACGATAACCGTTCACGCAGCCCCGATCCGATCCAGGGCCGCCACGGCGTCGTCCGGGAGCGCGAACTCGGCCGCCGCGAGGTTCTCGCGGAGGTGGCCGAGGGACGACGTCCCCGGGATCAGCAGGATGTTGGGCGACCGGCGCAGCAGCCACGCGAGCGCCACCTGCATCGGCGTCGCGCCGAGCCCGGCCGCCACCGCCGACAGGGTGTCCGACTGCAGCGGGCTGAAACCGCCCAGCGGGAAGAACGGCACGTAGGCGATCCCGGCCGCCGCCAGATCGTCGATGAACGCGTCGTCGCCCCGGTGCGCGAGGTTGTACTGGTTCTGCACGCAGACGATGTCGGTGATCCGGCGCCCGTCCGCGACCTGGCGGGGCGTGGCGTTGCTCAGGCCGATCCGGCGGATTAGCCCCTGCCGCTGCAGCTCCGCCAGCACCGTCAGCGGCGCCTCGATCGCCCCCTCCGCGGGGCCGTGGACGTCGAACATCAGGCGCAGGTTGACCACGTCGAGCACGTCGACACCGAGGTTGCGCAGGTTGTCGTGGACCGCCCGGGTGAGGTCCTCGGCCGAGAAGGCCGGGTTCCACGAGGCGTCGGCCCCGCGCATGGCGCCCACCTTGGTGACGATCACGAGGTCCTCCGGATAGGGGTGCAGCGCCTCGCGGATGATCTGGTTGGTGACGTGCGGCCCGTAGAAGTCGCTGGTGTCGATGTGGTCGACGCCCGCCGCCACGGCCGCGCGCAGGACCGCGACCGCGGCGGCGCGGTCCTTGGGCGGCCCGAACACGCCGGGCCCGGCGAGTTGCATGGCCCCGTAGCCGAGCCGCTTCACGGTCCGGTCGCCGAGGGGGAAGGTCCCGGCCTGCGCGATGTCGGCGGTGATGGCGGTCATGACGGATCTCCTGTTGGCGCTCTCGATGTAGACGCCACGCTTTGCGCCGATAAGCCGTGACAATCGGCACGGGCCGTGCGGATTCTCGAACGATGACCCAGAATCTCACGGACCTCGCCGCCTTCGTGACCGTGGCGCGGGCCGGCGGTTTCCGCGAAGGGGCCCGCGCCGGGGGCGCGAGCGCGTCGAGCCTCAGCGAGGCGGTGCGCCGGCTGGAGGCGGGCCTGGGGGTGCGCCTCCTGAACCGCACCACGCGCAGCGTCGCGCCGACCGAGGCCGGGACCCGCCTGCTGGAGCGGCTCGGGCCGGCCCTCGCCGAGGTGGACGCCGCGCTCGACGTGGTGAACGGGTTCCGCGACCGTCCCGCGGGCACGCTCCGGCTCAACGTGCCGCTGAGCGCCGCCCGGCTGGTGCTGCCGGCGCTCGTGCCGCCCTTCCTGGCGGCCTACCCGGAGATCCGCCTGGAGGTGGTGGTCGAGGACGGGTTCGTGGACGTGCTGGCGGCGGGCTGCGACGCCGGCATCCGCTACGACGAGCGGCTGGAGCAGGACATGATCGCCGTGCCGATCGGCCCGCGGCGGCAGCGCTTCGCCACCGCGGCGTCCCCGGCCTATCTCGACCGGCGCGGCCGGCCGGACCATCCGCGGGACCTCCTCGACCACGCCTGCCTGCTCGGCCGCTTCCCCAGCGGCGCCCTGACGGCGCCCTGGGAGTTCGAGCGCGACGGCGCCGTCGTCCGGGTGGACCCGGCCGGCCCGCTGATCGTGCGGGTCGCCGCCAGCGACCTCGCGGTCGAGGCGGCGGTCGCCGGCACCGGGATCGTCCACCTGTTCGAGGACTGGCTGCGGCCGCAGCTCGCGAGCGGCGCCCTGGTTCCGGTGCTGGAGCCTTGGTGGCAGGTCTTTCCCGGCCCGTTCCTGTACTATCCCGGCCGGCGGCACCTGCCGGCGCCGCTGCGCGCCTTCGTGGACTTCGTCGGCGCGCAGGCGTCGCGCGCTAGAACCGCAGGGTGAAGCGGCCCGTCACGGCCTGGTCCTGGGCGCGGGCTCCGGTCTGGCCCGTGTAGGCCACGCCCAGGCTCGCGTCCGGCGCCACCGCCAGGTCCAGGCCCACCTGCGCCACAAGCGCGTCCCGGGCGATCGGCACGCCCGCGCTCAGGAAGGCCGGACCGCCCGCCCCGAAGGCCAGCACAGCCGTCGGCACCACGTCGCCGAACGCCCGCCGGTAGCCGACGAGACCCCGCAGCGTCACCGGCAGGCCGAGACCCAGGTCCAGGCACGCCTGCGCCCGCACGCCGACCGTCGCCGCGCCGAGGTCGTAGTCCCGCGCGAAGCTCGCCAGCGCCGCGGCGCCGCCCGTCTCCGCGAAGGCGCCGCGCCGGATGCCGACATAGGCCCCGCCCGCGAACGGCTCGACGAAGCGCGCCGCCGGCTCACCCAGCGCGATCCTCCAGCCGATCTCGCCGAAGCCCTGCACCGTGGAGCCGCCGCCGTGCCCGCTCAGCGTGTCGGACAATCCGTACAGCACCGCCCGGCGGGTGCGCGCGTCCGTGTCGGCGTAGAGCGCGCCGAGCCGCAGCGACAGCGGGCCGAGCTCGTAGCCGCCGTACAGGCCGCCGAACCCGCTCTTGAGCGTCGCGCTCTCCGCCCGGCTCGCGCCGCCCGCCCGGCCGGCGCTGTCGAGGAAGGCCTCCGTGTAGCCACCGACCGCGCCGAAGCGCAGCCCGCCGGGGAGCCGCACGTCCGCGCCGGCCGCGAAGCCGGCGATCTGCCGGTCGAGGTCGAACGCGTTGCCGCCGCCATCGGCCGTGCCGAAGGCGCCGAAGCCCTGGCCCCAGAGCCCGAACACCTGCGGGTCGAAGGTGCGCACCGGCACGGTCGCCACCACCGCAGCCCGGCCGGGCCGGTCGGCCGCGTCGGCGGCCGGCAGGGCGCCGGCGTCGAGCCCGGCACCGGGATCGCCCCAGCGCAGCCGGTCGAGCACCGCCTCGCGCACGAAGAAGGCGGTCTCGTAGGCGGCGGACACGGTGCCGGCGTGGATGTCGCCGGCCAGCGCCCGGAAGCCGCTGCCGGCCTCGTTGGCCGTGAAGGCGACCGCCGCGTCGTAGAGCCGGCCGGCGCCGATCGCCTGGATCGCGTTGGCGGCGGCCGCGCCGTTGCGCGAGGTGGCGCTGGCGGCGAAGGGCACGTCGTTGCGGGTGAGCGTCAGGTCGACCGCGTCGGTCCGGTAGCGCAGGCCCGGGGTGAGGAAGGCGAGGTTCGCGGTCACGCCGGCGAACCGGCCGGAGACGCCGCCGGCGGCGGAGAGGATCGTGTAGGTGGTGCGCGGGTTGTAGGCGCCGGAGGCGGCGCGCACCTGGACGGTGCCGCCCGACAGGGTGGCGGTGCCGGTGGCGGCGATCCGGTCGGCCCGGCCGGCGGCGTCGGCCTCGACCCGGTAGGTCGAGCCCGGCGCCAAGCCGACGTTGCCGGCGACCGTGAGCGTGCCGATGGAATTGCCCGGCGCCACCGTGGCGCCCGCGAGCGCGACGATCCCGCCCAGCGTGCCCGAGCCGCCGAGCTCGGCCCCCGGCAGCACCGACACGACCGAGTGGGCGAGGGCGCCGTTCACGACGAGCCGACCGGCCTGCACGGCGGTGGCGCCCGTCAGCGCGCTGAGCCCCGTGAGCGTGAGGGTGCCCGCCGCGGTCTTGGTCAGGGTCCCGGAGCCCGAGACGGCGTTGGCCAGCGTCCCGTCGGTCGATTGATCCACGACGAGCGCCGCGTCGTCGACGATGGCGCCCGTGCCGAAGGCGCCGGCATGGCCGACGAGCGTCCCGCCGCCGATCGTCGTGCCGCCCGCGTAGGTGTTGGCGCCGGTCAGGACCAGCGTCCCGCTGCCGAGCTTCACGAGGCCGCCCGCGCCGCCGATGTCGTTGCGCCAGACGTCGTAGGCCGAGAAGCCGCCCCGGGCCGCGTCCATCGTGACGGTGACCGTGCCGTTGAAGGCGCCGTAGCCGTCGGCGGCGGCGAACAGGTTGATGCGGTCGTAGCCCAGCCCGTTGTCGAGGAAGCCACCGGAGGGCAGCTCCGTGGTCGCGATCACGTCGCGGCGCTGCGCCGCCGTGAGGTAGGGAAAGCGGGTCGCGAGCAGCGCCTCGGCACCCGCCGGGACCACCGGCGGACGGTCCGTGGGCCCGACCGGTGGCAGGCCGTAGGTCAGGCGCGCCGTGTAGGCGGCCTTGTTGCGCGCGTAGTCGGACAACCGGTCGGTGGCAGGATCCACGGGCGCGTGGGCGCACCGCTCCAGCGGGCCGCCGCAGGCCTGGTTCAGGTAGCTCTGCGCCTGCGCGAAGGCCTCGCCCAGCAGGGCCGCGTTCGCGGGATCGTTGAGTGCCCGGATGGCGAAGTAGGTCGCCAGCACGCGGCCGCCGATCACATCGGTGGGCGAGTGCATGCCCGCCTCGATCCGGTTGTCGCCGAGCTCGCTCGCGCGGGTGAGCAGTTCCTGGAAACGCTGCGGGACCGCGTAGGCCAGGGCCAGGGCCGACAGGTAGGCGGCGTTGGTGTGGCCGCTCGGGAAGCCGCCGTCCGTCGCGGGCGTGGGGCTCTTCTCCGGCACGAGGGAGGGCGGCACGACGAGGCCGAGGCCCTGGCCGTCCAGGCTCTGCCGCCAGGGGCGCGGATAGCTGTAGGCGTCCTTGGCCGGGCCGGTGGAGGCGTTGGTCCGGAACGCGTTGACCAGCTGCACGACCTTCCCGAGGGGCGACGTCGTCACGCCGGCGCCGGTGCCCTCATCGACGTACTGGACGCGCGACGTGGTCGCGTCGAAGGCCGGGATCGTGGTGGTCGCCCCCGATCCCGCCAGATAGGCCCGCGTCAGCGGTCCGAGGCCGTCGATGACGCTGTAGCTCTGGTTGCGGCGGTCGTCGTAATAGGCGGCGATCTCCTGCGCCCGGGTCCGCTCCCGCGCCCGCTCGGCGACGATCTGGATGTTGCGCAGCAGGAGGGACGCCCCGAGGGCCGTGGGCGATCCGGTGTCGTAGGTCCGTCCGGGGATCCAGATCCGCCGGAAACCCGACAGGATGTCGACGCCGTTGCCGGCCGTCTGCGCCTGGGCGCCCGAACCGAGCAGCACGACCGCCAGCGCGGCGAGTGAGACCCCATATCCTCGTGTCATGACGCGCTCCCCGACACCGCCCCATCCGGCCGGTCGCGCGCCCCATATCCAAGATCATCCGCGGCAGATCGTCATAGTTCGTTCAAAATTGGACGCATTTTCGATTCGTATCCTCGCAGCAACACTCTGTGAGGCGGCTTATTTTTTATGTCTATACTTGAGAAATGAGAATTCATACTTCGGAAGCTGTCCGGCCATCACTGCAGGCCGGTGATCGATCGCCACGAACGGCGCGGCCGCATCTGAATAGGGCCGCCCGAGGCCGGTCACCTGGGCCGGTGGCGGGGTCATGCGGGACAGGAGAAGCGGTCCGAGATGCGTCCCGCCAGGCCCGGCGCGGGAGCGCCTCGGAAGGTCGGAGGGATGCCGTGCGAATCGCCCGGCGGCGCGTGCGGACGCCGCCGGAGGGCTCACTGCGGCAGTTCGAACACCGTGAGCTGCCCGCCCGGCGCCGTGTACTGCGACAGGGCCGCGTAGCCCCCCACCGCCCCCGAACCGTCCGCGGGGTCGGTCAGCCCGGCCGCCAGACCGATCCCGGCCCAGCCGCCGACCCCGGACAGCACCGCGACGTACTGCTTGCCGCCGTGCAGGTAGGTGGTGACGTTGCCGACGATCCCGGACGGGGTCTTGAACCGGTAGAGCTCGTGCCCGTCCCGGGCGTCGACCGCCTTCAGGTAACCCTCCAGCGTGCCGTAGAAGACCACGTTGCCCGCCGTGGCGAGCGCCCCCGACCAGACCGAGAACGGTTCCGGGATCGTCCAGGCGATCCGGCCCTTCGCGCCGTCCCAGGCGATGAACGCCCCGGTCCGGTCCGAGCCCTCGGGCGGGTGCAGGGTGAGCGTCGCGCCGACATAGGGCTGGCCGGGCGTGTAGGTGACCCGGAACGCCTCGTAATCCATGCACATGTGGTTGGTCGGCACGTAGAACAGCCGCGTCTTGGCCGAGTAGGCGGCCGGCTGCTGGTTCTTGGCACCGAGCGCACCGGGACAGATGTTCTTCGTGGCCTCGTCCTCGTCGGCCTCGCCGGGGGCGTAGCGCTTGTCGACCACCGGCTTTCCGTAATCGGGCGCGGCGGGATCCACGCTGATCCGGCTGGCCCAGTTCACCGTGGGGTCGAACTTCTCCGCCACCAGCAGCGCGCCGGTGGCCCGGTCCAGCGTGTAGCCGAAGCCGTTGCGGTCGAAATGGGTCAGCACTTTCCGGGCGCGGCCGTCGATCACCTGCTCGGTGAGGATCATCTCGTTGACGCCGTCGTAGTCCCACTGGTCGTGGGGGGTCATCTGGTAGACCCAGCGGGCGATGCCCGTATCGGCGTCGCGGGCGATGATCGCCTGTGCCCACCGGTTGTCGCCCGGGCGCTGGTTCGGGTTCCAGGTCGAGGGATTGCCGGTGCCGTAATAGACGAGGTTCAGGTCCGGATCGTAGGAGAACCAGCCCCAGCTGCAGGCGCCGCCGGTCCGCCACTGGTCGCCCTCCCAGCTCTTGAGCGAGGAATCGCGGCCGACCGGGCGCCCGAGCTCGGTCGTCGTCTCCGGATCGACCAGCATGTCGGCGTCCGGCCCGGTGGCGTAGGCGCGCCAGAGCCGCCGGCCCGTCGCCTGGTCGTAGGCCGTGACGTGGCAGCGCGCCCCGTACTCGCCGCCCGCGAGCCCGACGATGAGCTTGCCGCGCACCGGCAGGACCGTGGCGGTGTTGGTCTCGCCCCGGCCCGGGTCGCCGTTCTTCACCGACCACAGCACCCGGCCGGTCCCGGGGTCGAGCGCCACCACGGTGGTGTCGGCCTGCTGCAGGAACAGCCGCCCGTCCGCGTAGGCGAGCCCCCGGGAGACCGTGTCGCAGCACATCACGGCGATGACGCTCGCGTCCTGCCGCGGTGCGTAGCGCCACAGGATCCTCCCGCCCCGGTCGAGGTCGAGGGCGTAGACCACGTTGGGGAACGGCGTGTGCACGAACATCAGGTGTCCGACCACGATCGGCGCACCCTCGTGGCCGCGCAGGACGCCGGTGGAGAAGGTCCAGGCGACCTTCAGGCGCCCGACATTGCCGGCGTCGATCTGGTCGAGGGCCGAGTAGCGGGTGTTGGCGTAGTCCAGGGTCTGCAGGACCGGCGACGGGCCGGCCGCCGCCGCGGAGGCGAGGCCGGCGAGCGGCAGGGCCGCGAGCAGTGAAGCACGCATCGACGCACGCATCCTCGTGATCCCCATCGCCGCGCGGCGCGCGCACCTACATGCGCTGCTGGACGATGCTCTCGGCCTGGGGGTCCGGCTCGTGGCCGGCCGCGCGGAGCATCGGCACCACCTCGGCCGCCTCCCGGGCGACGAGGTAGCTCAGGTCGAGCCCCTCGCGGATGAAGCCGTGGCCGCGCATGTGCTCGAACAGGGCCAGCAGCGGCGCCCAGAACTCCGCCACCGAGACCAGCACCACCGGCTTCCGGTGGCGCCCGAGCTGCGCCCAGGTCAGCTGCTCGACCAGCTCCTCCAGGGTGCCGATGCCGCCCGGAAGGGTCACGAACGCGTCCGAGCGCTCGAACATCAGGCGCTTGCGGGTGTGCATGTCGGAGACCACCACGGTCTCCTGGATGTCCGCCAGCATGTGCTCGCGCGCCTGGAGGAAATCCGGGATGATGCCGGTGACGTGGCCGCCGGCGGCGAGCGCCGCCCGCGCGACCGTGCCCATCAGCCCGACGTCGCCGCCGCCGTAGACGAGGCCCATCCCGGCCTGCGCGACCGCGGTCCCGAGGGTCTCGGCGGCCGCGCGGAAGGCCGGGTCGCGGCCGAAGCCGGAGCCGCAATAGACACAGACTGTCCTCACCGGAGCCATCCGGCGTCCTCCTCGCGCGTCCGTTGCGAGCCGTCCAGATCGCGCCCCGCGCCCAGCACTCCACGTGCCAAACTGCTGAATTCGCGTGGGATTCACCCGCCTGGGCGGCAGGACGGCTTGGTGTGGGGACCATGTACGGTATTATGGGCGGCGCCGTCGACGGCTTTTCGCGCGGGCGGACGGCCGCCCGCCGGGCGGCGGCAGGATGAGGGGAGGCCTTCGTGGCGATGTCGAGACAGGTGCGGCGCAGTCTCGCCCTGGCGCTGGCCGGCCTTCTCGGCGGACTGGGACTCGTGCTGGCGCTGTTCGGCGGCGACTCCCTGCGGCGGCTCACCGGCCGCGGTGGTCCCGAGCCGTCGGCGCCGAGCGGCAGCCTGCGCAGCCTCGCCGATCCGGGCGCCCTGGCCGGCCGCGCCGACCCGACGATCGACTTCCGCGACGACAAGCCGGGCCGGGCGAGCCCGGCGCCGGGGGAGGGCCCCGTGGCGGCGCTCCCGCAGGCCCCCCGCGCCGGCACCGCCGGGGCGCCGCAGGCCGGTCCGGGCCAGGACGCGCGCCT
>NZ_JBKFBI010000094.1:0-23124 GCF_053346095.1 Methylobacterium sp. A52T
CCGTCGTTGCGAGCGGAGTGAAGCAACTCGGGGTTGCCCGCATCACTCGGCCTGGCGCCGTCTGGATTGCTTCGCTCCGCTCGCAACGACGGGGCCGGCGGGCCGCCGGTCGGAACCGTCAGTCAGGCGCCGCGTCGCGCGGGCACCAGCACGCAGAGGATCCCGGCGAGCCAGCCGCCCATCAAGGCAAAGCCGCCGGTGGGTGCCGCCATCGGGAAGAGCGCGTGCTGGAGCCACGCGCGCACCGAGAGGTCGCCGCAGAACAGGATCAGGCCGGCGACCAGCAGCCCGGCCGCGACGCGCGCGAGACCGGCCCGGACGAGGCCCGCGGCCCCGAGACCGACCAGCGCCAGGATGGCGGGGGCGTGGAACAGCAGGAACTGCGCCGCCGTCTTCAGCGAGTCCGCCCCGGGGATGTGCGCCGCGGCGGCGCTCAGCGCGACGCCGAGCAGCCCGGACAGGGCGGCGAGCGCCGCGAGCGCGCGGTCGACGCCCGACAACCTCACGCGCCGCGCTCCGCCAGGAGCTTGGCGATGGCCGCCCGCAGATCCGGCACGCCGGAATCGTCCCGGCTCGAGGTGAGGATCACCTGCGGGTAGGCGGCCGGGCGCTTGGCGAGCCCCGCCTCGATCCCGGCGATGCGGCTCGCGACCTCGCCCTTCTTGAGGGAATCGCCCTTGGTCAGCACGACCTGATAGCTCACCGCGGCCTTGTCGAGGCCGTCGAGGACGTCGGTGTCGATCGACTTGAAGCCGTGCCGGGCGTCGATCAGCATGAACACCCGGGCGAGGTTGGCGCGGCCCTTGAGGTAGGCGTGGATCAGCCGGGTCCACGCCTCGACCTTGGCCTTCTCGACGGCGGCGTAGCCGTAGCCGGGCATGTCGACCAGCGACAGGCGCTCGCCGATCCGGAAGAAGTTGAGCTGCTGCGTCCGCCCCGGCGTGTGCGACGTCCGCGCCAGGGTGTTGCGGCCGGTGAGCGCGTTGATCAGGCTCGACTTGCCGACATTCGAGCGCCCCGCGAAGGCGATCTCGACGCCCTCCATGGGCGGCAGCCGGTCGAGGATCTGGGCGGCCGCGTAGAAGTCGGCCGGACCGGCGAAGAGAAGGCGGCCGGCCTCGAGGAGGTCGGCCGCGTCGTCGTTGGTCTCGCTCACGGCGTCTCGCCCGTCAGCTCTTGGTGGCGGCCGCCTTGGTGCCGCCGCGCTTGAACGTGGTGCGGAGGTTGTCCCACAGCTCCACCTTCACGCCGTTACGGCGCATGATCACGTATTGCTGGATCACCGACAGGGTGTTGTTCCAGGCCCAGTAGATCACCAGGCCGGCGGGGAACGAGCCCAGCATGAAGGTGAACACGATCGGCATGAAGGTGAAGATCTGCGCCTGGACCGGGTCCGGCGGCGCGGGATTCATCTTCATCTGCACGAACATCGTGATGCCCATGATGATCGGCCAGACGCCCAGGTGCACGAAGTCGGGCGCCGGGAACGGCAGCAGGCCGAACAGGTTCACGATGCTCGTCGGATCCGGTGCCGCGAGGTCGCGGATCCAGCCGAAGAACGGCGCGTGGCGCATCTCGATGGTGATGAACAGGACCTTGTAGAGCGCAAAGAAGACCGGGATCTGGATCAGCACCGGCCAGCAGCCGGCGACCGGATTGATCTTCTCCTTCTTGTACAGCTCCATCGTGGCCTGCTGCTGCTTCATGCGGTCGTCCTTGTACCGCTCGCGGATGGCGGCCATCTCCGGCTGCACGGCCTTCATCTTGGCCATGGAGACGTAGGACCGGTTCGCGATCGGCAGGAACAGCAGCTTCAGGCAGAAGGTCACCACCAGGATCGAGACGCCGAAATTGCCGAACAGGTGGTAGAAAAAGTCCAGCGCCCGGAACATCGGCTTGGTGATGAAGAAGAACCAGCCCCAGTCGATCATCAGATCGAAGTGCTTGATGCCGAGATCCTTCTCGTAGTTGTTGATGACGTTGACTTCCTTGGCGCCCGCGAACAGCCGCTGCGTCGCGGTCGCCGAGGCACCCGCCGCGAGATTCACGGCGTCGCCGCGCACGCTGGCCTGGTAGACGTTGGTGGCACCGTCGGTCCGGTCGGTGAAGGCGCCGGTATAGGGCGCGTCCTGATCGGGGATCGCGGCCGCTGCCCAGTACTTGTCGGTGATGCCGACGAAGCCGCCGGTCACGCCGCTCCAGGCCTTGCCCTTGGTGTTGGCACCGCCGTAGGCGCCCTCCTTGGCGAGCTTGTCGTAGGTGAATTCCTGCAGGCCGTCGTTGCCGAGATAGCCGATCATGCCCTCGTGCAGGACGTAGTAGCCCTGGGTATGCGGCTTACCCCAGCGCGAGACGAGGCTGTACGGGTAGAGCGTGATCGCGCCCGTGCCCTTGTTCTCGACCTCGTCGCGGATCGTGAACATGTACTTGTCGTCGACCGCGATGATCCGCTTGAAGACGAGGCCGGCGCCGTTGTCCCAGGTCAGGGTCACGGGCATGCCGGGCGACAGCGTCTTGCCGTCGCTGGTCCAGAGGGTGTCGTTGGTCGGCAGCGGACCGGCATTGGCGCCGACCCAGCCGAACTCGGCGTAGTAGGGCGTCTCGGTCCCGGCCGGCGAGAACAGCACGATCTCGGGGCTCTTGGGGTCGATGGTCTCGTGGTAGTTCCTGAGCGAGACGTCGTCGACCCGACCGCCCTTCAGGGCGATCGAGCCCGAGAGCGCCGGGGTCTCGATCCGGACGCGCGGCGAGCGGGCCAGGGCCGCCTCGCGGGAGACCGGGCCGCCCTGGGCGGTCGGCAACGTGCCGGGCGCGGGCGCGGCCGGACCGCCCTCCTTCGGGGACGGCGAGGGCACGCCGTCCGGGGTCACGCCCGGGGGCTGCTGCTGCACGGCCTTGTTCTGCGCCTCGATCTGGCGCTGCTGCTCCATGCGCGGGCCGGCCACGAAGTACTGCCACCCGAGCAGCACCAGCAGCGACAGGCCGATGGCCACGAACATGTTCGTCTTATCATTGCCCATCAGGGACACCGCCGCACGCGTTCGGAGTGGCAACAGGAACGTCGCCGGTCCCGGAGGACCGGCGCGCGCCTGTGATTCGGGGATCTCTGTCGCACCCCTGCGACGGGCCGATGTCGGCACCATCGGTCGGGGCCGCCCGCGCGGAGGCGCGGCCGGCTGCGTGCGGGAGAGAGGACGTCTGAGATGTGGTCGTGTCAGCGATCGGTCTGGAGCGCCGACCGCCGGATCGGCCGGGTGACCTGTCCCCACGGGGCGCGGCCGCGCGGGTCACCGCGGGAATCGCGCGGCGCAGGTCCTCGGCGAGGACCTCGAAGGAGGCTTCGAGGGCGGGGCGGCGGGCGATCAGCACGATGTCGGCCGGAAGGCCCGCGAGTTCGCACGGCAGATCGGACGCGACCAACCCCACGGCCGCGCGGAGACGGCGGCGGATGCGGTTGCGCTCCGTCGCGTGGCCGACACGCTTCGTGATGGTGAAACCGAGACGGAGGCCGGGGCAAACGTCCGGGTTCCGAAGGCGCCCCTGCGCGGTCATACGCTCGGTGTGGAAGCGACGCCCCTCGGCCGCCGCCAGGAAGTCGGGTCGTTTCTTGAGCCGCTCGATCGTCGCCATCGATGGTTCGATCCCGGCCGATACCACTTGCCTCGTGGCGCGGATGCGTCGGAGCGTCCGCGCCGGCGAGGATCAGGCCTCAGGCCGACAGGCGCTTGCGGCCGTGGGCGCGACGGCGCGCGATGACCTTGCGGCCGCCGGCGGTGGCCATGCGCGCACGGAAACCGTGACGGCGCTTACGGACGAGCTTGCTCGGCTGGTAGGTTCTCTTCATGGCTCAGAGCCTTCAAAGGTCGAGGCGCGCTCGCGGGCAGCTATTGCTGCACCCGACCTTCACGCGTCCTGGTTGTCTGCAAACACGAAGGGCGCCCATGCGGGGCGCCACGTCGCGAGTGGCGGGCTTATGGCGGATGAGCCCCGCGAAGTCAACGTTTCGCGGGGCTCAGTGACCCTCGAACTGCATGAGGGTGCGCACCTCGACGCCCAGGTCGCGCAGGCGCTGCGCGCCGCCGATCTCGGGCAGGTCGATGACGAAGCAGGCTGCCACGATCTCGGCGCCGATCTTCTGGAGCAGGTTCACGGCCGCGATCGCGGTGCCGCCGGTGGCGATAAGGTCGTCGACCAGCAGCACCTTGTCGCCGGGCCGAACGGCGTCGACGTGGATCTCGATCTCGTCGGTCCCGTACTCGAGGGCGTAGGCCATCGACACGGTCTTGTGGGGCAGCTTGCCCTTCTTGCGGATCGGTACGAAGCCGCAGGAGAGCTGGTGGGCGATGGCCCCGCCGAGGATGAAGCCCCGGGCCTCGATGCCGGCCACCTGGTGGATCTGTCCGCCGGCGTAGGGATGCACCAGGGCGTCCACCGCCCGCCGGAAGGCGCGCGGGTCGCTCAGCAGCGTGGTGATGTCGCGGAAGATGATCCCCGGCTTCGGGTAATCGGGAATCGAGCGGACCGATTCCTTCAGCGCGACGTGGCGGCGGGCTTCCATGCGTTCGGCCTTCCGTAGGGAACCGCGGGCTTAAAGCAGAAGCCCGGCGGCCTGACCAGTCGGCGGCGGCTCAGGCCGCCTGGACCTTCTTGAGGATGGCGACGAGGTCCCGGTGAAGCCCCTCGTTGCCGCAGGCGACCGACCGGGGCGCCAGCGGCTCGGCCGCGCCGTCCGCCGAGGTCACGAACCCGCCCGCCTCGCGCACCAGGATCACGCCGGCGGCGAAGTCGTAGGTCTGGAGGTCGCGTTCCCAGTAGGCGTCGAGGCGGCCGCAGGCGACGTAGGCCATGTCGAGGGCCGCCGAGCCCATCCGGCGGGTCCCGCCGGCCACCGCCATCACGGCGCCGAGCTCGCGCAGGAGGCGCGGGTGGCTGCCGCGACCAAGATAGGGCGTGCCGTAGCCCACAAGTGCGTCCGCCATGTCCTGGCGGCCGGAGACGCGCAGGCGCCGGTTGTTGAGATAGGCGCCCTTGCCGCGCTCGGCGACGAACAGCTCGTCCTTGATCGGGTCGAAGATCACGCCGGCCACGATCTGGCCCTCGCGCTCGAGACCGACCGAGACAGCGAAATGCGGCACGCCGTGCAGGAAGTTCGACGTGCCGTCGAGGGGATCGATGTGCCAGGTGTGGCTCTTGTCGGTCCCCTCGATGATCCCGTTCTCCTCCAGCACGAGGCCGTAGCCCGGGCGCGCCTTCATGAGGGCGTCGCGCAGCACCTCCTCGGCCTTGCGGTCGGCCGCGGAGACGAAGTCGCCCGGCCCCTTGCGCGAGACCTGCAGGTTCTCGACCTCGCCGAAGTCGCGGCGCAGGCCGCGCGCGGCCTTGCGCACGGCATCGACCATCACGGTCATGAGGGGTGAGGAGATCATGGTCGGACTTTTCGCAGGGGAGGATTGGCGCCGTCGTTACAGGTCGGCGCCGGAAAAGACGAGATGGGGACGGGACATGAGGGGAGCGCGGGCGGCCTCCTCAGCGCGCAGCCGGCGCGGTCAGGCCGACCTCAGCACACCGCCGCACCCGTCGTTGCGAGCGGAGCGAAGCAATCCAGGGCATCGGGCCGTCGGCGGATGTGGCATCCCTGGGTTGCTTCGCCCCGCTCGCAGAGACGGGCGCCCGCAGCACAGCCTGTCGCCGGAAGGCGGCGCGGATCCTACTCGGCGGCCTCGACGAAGACGGTACCGGCGCGGGGCAGGTCCAGAGCCTGCCAGGTCTCGCCCAGCGCCGCGGCGAGGCGCTCGATATGCGCCGCGTCGTGGAACGGCGACGGCGTGATCCGCAGCCGCTCGGTCCCGCGCGGCACCGTCGGGTAGTTGATCGGCTGAATGTAGATCGCGTGGTGCTCCAGGAGATGGTCCGCCGCCGCCTTGCACAGCTCGGCATCGCCGACCATCACCGGCACGATGTGCGTCTCGGTCTCCAGGACCGGAAGCCCCGCCGCGCTCAGCGCCGCCTTCGTGGCCGCCGCCTGACGCTGGTGCGCCTCGCGCTCCGCGCTCGAGCGCTTCAGGTAGCGCACCGACGCCCGCGCCGCCGCCGCCACCGCCGGCGGCAGCGCCGTCGTGAAGATGAAGCCCGGCGCGAAGCTGCGCACCGCGTCGCAGATCGCCGCCGAGGCGGTGATGTAGCCGCCCACGCAGCCGAAGCCCTTGGCCAGCGTCCCCTCGATCACGTCGACCCGGTGCATGACGCCGTCGCGCTCGGCGATGCCGCCACCGCGCGGGCCGTACAGGCCGACGGCGTGGACCTCGTCGAGGTAGGTCATCGCGCCGTAGCGCTCGGCCAGGTCGCAGATCGCGCCGATCGGCGCCACGTCGCCGTCCATCGAGTAGACCGACTCGAACACGATCAGCTTGGGCCGGTCGCCCGCCTGCCGCAGCAGCTCCTCGAGGTGGGCGAGGTCGTTGTGGCGGAAGATCGTCTTGGCGCACCCGGAATGGCGCACGCCCTCGATCATCGAGTTGTGGTTGAAGGCGTCCGACAGGATCAGGCAGTCGGGGATCAGCTTGGCGATGGTCGAGATGCCGGCCTGGTTCGAGACGTAGCCGGAGGTGAAGACGAGACCGGCCTCCTTGCCGTGCAGGTCGGCGAGCTCGCGCTCCAGGTCGACCAGCGGCGAGGTGTTGCCGGCGATGTTGCGGGTGCCGCCGGCGCCGACGCCGCAGCGGGCGGCGGTCTCGGTCATGGCGGCGACCACCTCCTTGTGCTGGCCCATGCCGAGATAGTCGTTGGAGCACCACACGGTGATCTCGGTGGTCTTGCCGTCCGGCTGGCGCCACTTGGCCGTCGGGAAACGCCCCGAGATCCGCTCGATGTCGGCGAAGACCCGGTACCGCCGCTCGCCGTGCAGCTGGTCCAGGGCGCCGCGGAAGTAGCGCTCGTAGCCGGATCCGGCGCGCGTCGATCCCGCTTGGGCGAGCATCGTGCTGGGCATCCGGGTGACGGTCATCGAGCGTCCTTCGCGTGTTCGGCCGCGCGGGCGACACCGCGTGAGCGGCGTCTCAGGCCCGCGATCGAGGTCCGGCCTCGGTCCAGTCCTTCGCGTGAGGGCCGCAAGATACGCGCGGATCTGGAACTGGTTCAAGGTAAGGTTCCGACATCGCAGCGTTGCATCCGTTGAGAGGCCCGCGTGAACCCGCTAGCGTCCGGCACGATCTTCCGACCCGAACTTGGCTCCCGCCCCCTGCAACAGCTCATGTCTCCGACCGCAGACGGCTCATCCGGCGTGGACCGCCCGGCCCCGACCTTGCGGCGACCAAGGGTCGCGCCGTGACGGACTCCAGGGACGAGCGGGCGGAGCGCCTCAAGGCCGCGCTGCGCCAGAACCTGCGCCGCCGCAAGGCGCAGGGCCGCGGGCGGGCCGAAGGAAGACCGTCTCCCGGCGCGGATCAGTCCTGCGCGCGGGAATCGGACGGAAACGGTCCTGATTCCGACAAATCCGGTCTATAGGGCACGGCCAAGCCTGGGCGCTGCCGCGCCCGCGATCAGCACGGCCGGCCGCGCGCCCTCGCGGGTGCGTCGCCCGAGGACACACGATGGACCGCATCCACATCACCGGCGGCGCGCCGCTCAACGGCGTGATCCCGATCTCGGGCGCCAAGAACGCGGCGCTGCCGCTGATGATCGCGAGCCTGCTCACCGGCGAGACGCTGGAGCTGATCAACGTGCCGCGGCTCGCCGACATCGCCGCGCTGACGCGGATCCTCGGCAACCACGGCGTGGACCACATGGTCGTGGGCAAGCGCCCCGGTCAGACCACCGAGACGGGCCAGACGATCCGGCTCACCGCCTCGAACGTCATCGACACCACGGCGCCCTACGAGCTGGTCTCGACCATGCGGGCGAGCTTCTGGGTGATCGCGCCGCTGCTCGCCCGGTTCGGCGAGGCCAAGGTCTCGCTGCCCGGCGGCTGCGCCATCGGCACCCGGCCGGTGGACCTGCTGATCATGGCGCTGGAGAAGCTCGGAGCCGAGATCGAGATCGACGCCGGCTACGTTGTCGCCAGGACCAAGAACGGCCTGCGCGGGGCCGAGTTCGCCTTCCCGAAGGTGACCGTGGGCGGCACGCACGTGGCGCTGATGGCCGCAGCCCTGGCCTACGGGACCACGGTGATCGAGAACGCCGCCCGCGAGCCGGAGGTGGTCGACCTCGCGGAGTGCCTGAACAAGATGGGCGCCAAGATCCGCGGCGCCGGCACGCCGCGCATCGAGATCGAGGGCGTGGCCCGCCTGAACGGCGCCCGCCACGAGGTCCTGCCCGACCGGATCGAGACCGGCACCTACGCCATGGCGGTGGCGATGGCCGGCGGCGACGTCGTGCTCAAGGATACCCGGGCCGACCTCCTCCACTCGGCCCTCGACGTCCTGACGACCACGGGCGCGGAGATCACCCAGGTCGAGGGCGGGATCCGCGTGCGCCGCAACGGCGCCGGCATCGCGGCGGTCGACGTCACCACCGACCCGTTCCCGGGCTTCCCCACGGATCTCCAGGCGCAGTTCATGGCGCTGATGACGCTGGCCAAGGGCCAGTCGCACATCCGCGAGACCATCTTCGAGAACCGGTTCATGCACGTGCAGGAGCTGGCCCGCCTCGGCGCGAAGATCCGCCTGGAGGGCGACCTCGCCATCGTCGAGGGCGTGGACCGGCTGAAGGGCGCCCCCGTGATGGCGACCGACCTGCGCGCCTCGGTCTCCCTGGTCATCGCGGGCCTCGCCGCCGAGGGCGAGACCCAGATCAACCGGGTCTACCATCTCGACCGCGGCTTCGAGGCGCTGGAGGCCAAGCTCGGCCGCTGCGGCGCGCGGATCGAGCGCGTCCGGGCCTGAGCGGCAGCGCTCGGTCCGAACCGGCCGGCGCGCGGCGGCGCCCGAGGCTCAGTCCTCGATCTGCCCGCGCCAGTAGCCGAAGCCGGGAATCTCGCAGCCGCAGGGCGCGTCGGGAGGCGCCGGGCGCACCCTGCACGTGCCGCGGGCCGTCACGCAGACGCTGTCGTCCCACGAGCGCCCGAAATCGCCGCGCCAGCGCGGGCCGCGCCTGTCGTACGCATCGTCGACTGGCGGCGGCGGGGGCGGACGCCAGCCATACCCGTCATCCGCGGGCGGAGGCGGCGGACGCCCGCCGGGCGGCGGCGGTGCGTAGAGATCCCGATCCGGCGCCGGACGCCCGTAGATGTAGGGCCGCGCGTCCGGACCGACCTGCGCGACGGCGGATCCGGCCGCCTGCAGCCCGACGGTCAGCACCGCCACAACCGCGCGCTCGGTGAGTGCCGCCATCTGAGACCCTGCCCCGGCTCGTCCGCCGGCGCGTCTAAACGGCGACGCTGGCCCGAGCCTGTGCCCGGCCGGGATCGCGATCCCCGGACCAGCCGTTGCCCGAACGGGGCCGCGCCGCTACCTACGCCGTGCCGCGGACCGGCCCTCGCCGCCCGACCCGCGCCCCGTATTCCCCGAGGACCCTCTGCATGGAGCTGCTCAGGCTCGCCGCCCTCGACACCGAGGACCTGACCGTGATCTCGGCCCATCTGCAGGACGCGATCCTGCGACCGCAGGACCTGACCTTCCTCGCCGGCGAGCACCGCTTCCTCATGGCGGTGCGCCGCTTCGACTGGACGCCGAGCGCCCCGCCGCGCCGGCGCCTCGCCGGCCTGCACGTCGAGCGCGTGCTGGGCGTGAAGAGCCGCGGCCTGAAGCCGGACGACGCGACGCCGATCAGCCTGCTCGCCCTCACCTTCGAGCCGACGGACGCGCCCTCCGGGCACATCGACCTCGTCTTCTCCGGCGGCGCGGCCCTGCGGCTGGAGGTCGAGTGCATCGAGGTCCGGATGAAGGATCTCGGCCCGGTCTGGGAATCGGCGAACCGTCCCGGGCACGACATCGACACCGATACGGCCGCCGGCTCGGCGGCCTGACGCGAGACAGAAGGCTTCCCGATGGTCCGGCTCGACAGCAGCGATCCGAATTTTGCCGCCGCCTTCGCGCGCCTCCTCACGGTGAAGCGCGAGATCGCCGAGGACGTGGACGAGGCGGTGCGCGGCATCATCGCCGACGTCGTCGCCCGCGGGGACGAGGCGCTGGTCGATTTCACCCGGCGGTTCGACCGGCTCGGCGCGGACTTCTCCGCCGCGCAGCTGCGGGTCACGGACGCGGAAATCGAAGCGGCCGTCGCGGCCTGCCCGCCGGACTCGCTCGAGGCCCTGCGCCTCGCCGCCGAGCGGATCGAGAGCTTCCACCGGGCCCAGAGGCCCGCGGATCACCGGGCCACCGACGCCCTCGGCGTCACGGCCGGCTGGCGCTGGACCGCGCTGGAATCGGTCGGCCTCTACGTCCCGGGCGGCACCGCGAGCTATCCCTCCTCGGTGCTGATGAACGCGCTGCCGGCGCGCGTCGCCGGAGTGCCGCGCCTCGTCATGGTGGTGCCCACCCCGGACGGCCAGATGAACCCGCTGGTCCTGGCCGCCGCGCAGCTCTCCGGCGTCCACGAGGTCTATCGGGTGGGGGGCGCCCAGGCGGTCGCGGCCCTCGCCTACGGGACCGCCACGATCGCCCCCGTGGCCAAGGTCGTCGGGCCCGGGAACGCCTGGGTGGCGGCGGCCAAGCGCCGGGTCTTCGGCCAGGTCGGGATCGACATGATCGCCGGCCCCTCCGAGGTGCTGATCCTGGCGGACGGCCACGCCAACCCCGACTGGATCGCCGCCGACCTCCTGGCCCAGGCCGAGCACGACGTGGCCGCCCAGGCGATCCTGATCACCGACAGCGCCGAACTCGCCGGCGCCGTCGAGGCGGCGGTCGAGCGCGCCCTCACCACCCTGCCCCGTCAGGAGATCGCCCGGGCGAGCTGGCGCGATTACGGCGCCGTCATCCGGGTCCGCACCTTCGACGAGGCCGTGCCCCTGGTCGACCGCCTCGCCCCCGAACACCTAGAGATCGAGACGCAGGACGCGGAGGCGCTCGCCGCCAAGGTCCGCAATGCCGGCGCGATCTTCCTGGGCTCGCACACGCCGGAGGCGATCGGCGACTATGTCGGCGGCCCCAACCACGTGCTGCCGACCGCGCGCTCCGCCCGATTCTCGTCCGGGCTGGGCGTGCTCGACTTCATGAAGCGGACGACGATCCTCGCCTGCACGCCGGAGAGCTTGCGGGCGCTCGGCCCGGCGGCGATAAACCTCGGCCGGTCCGAGGGCCTGGAGGGGCATGCCCGCTCCGTCGCGATCCGGTTGAACCTGTGAGGTTTTGGGGATGGCGGAGAAGCAGCGCGGGCCGAACCGCCTCGCGAAGGTGAGCCTGGACGAGGGGTCCATCGCCCGCGGCAATCCGGATCAGGAGCACGAGCGGGCGATCGCCCTGTTCGACATCCTGGAGGACAATTCCTTCACCATCCCCGGGCGGGAGGGCCCCTACGCGCTCACGCTCGGCCTCGTCGAGAACAAGCTGTCCTTCGCCATCACCACGGTGGACGGTGAGCCGGTGATGACGCACCTCCTGTCGCTCACGCCGTTCCGGCGGGTGATCCGCGACTACGAGATGATCTGCGAGAGTTACTACAACGCGATCCGCACCGCCTCGCCGTCGCAGATCGAGGCGATCGACATGGGTCGGCGGGGCCTGCACAACGAGGCGTCCGAGACGCTCAAGCAGCGGCTCGAGGGGAAGGTCGACCTCGACCACGACACGGCGCGCCGCCTGTTCACCCTGATCTTCGCGCTGCACTGGAAGGGTTAGGCGCCCTCCGCGCCGACCGGCGATGGCTGAGCCCGCTCCCGAGCCTCCTCCCGAGCCTTTTCCCGACGCGCCCCCGAAGAAGCGGCGGGTGCAGTCCGTCCTGTTCATGTGCAACTACAACGCCGTGCGCTCCGTGGCGGCGGAAGCGATCGCGCGCGCCTATTTCGGCAAGTCCACCTACGTGCAGTCGGCCGGGGTGCGCTCCGGCGAGCCCACCGACCCGTTCATGGTCGCGGCCCTCGACGAGGTCGGCATCGACGCGAGCCGGCACCGCCCGCGCACCGTGGAGGAGCTGGAGGACTGGGAGGGCCTGAACTTCGACCTGATCATCACCCTCGCGCCGGAGGCGCATCACCGGGCACTGGACCTGACGCACACCCTCGCGGCCGATGTCGAGTACTGGCCGACCCCCGACCCGACACTGCTGCAGGACGCCTCGCGCGAGCAGCGCCTCGACGCCTACCGCGATGTCCGCGACGGGCTGACCCGGCGGATCAAGGCGCGCCTGAAGGCATAGGCGGACAGGCTGCCGCGACGTTGCCTTGCTGGCAGACCTCACGCGCTTGGCGGAAACATCTCTTCCCGATGGCCGCTGCCGGGAATCCCTAACGTCAGCCGCGGTTGCCGACCAGCCAAGCGCGCATCCGGCCGGCGAGGAGCGGCCGGGCGCGCCCGACATCCTCGTCGTCGAGCAGCGGCGAGGCTGCGAGGGTCGCGAGATAGGCGTCCTCGGCGGTCCGGCAGGCCCGGAAGGCGGCGTCGGCGGCGAGATCCCGGTCCGTCAGCGCGGCCTGGATCCGGAAGTTGCGGCTGACGCAGTCGCGCCACGCGGCGTGGCGGGCTTCGGTCTCGCTCGCGGCCCGGGCGGTGCCGCAGGCGGCGGCGACGAGGACGACCGCGAGGAGCGGGACCGGCGTCACGTGGCGGGCTCGCGGCATCGTTAAGGCACTCCGTCACCCGACAGAGTGGCGCCGCAGGGTTAGCGATCCGTTAAGGAACGGCGCCCACGGCGCGGGTTCCTCTGTCGTCCACGCACCTTGTTCACCGGCTTCACCGGTTTGCGGTGGTGACCGGGGAGGTGACGCCGCCGAGGGAGACCCAGGCGACGGCGTCCTGGCTCTCGCGCTTGATGAACACGTAGCCGGTCTTGTGCCAGGGCAGGATCGCGTTGGTCTTGTTGTCGAGCACCAGGTCGCCTCGGTCGGTGATCAGGGTCAGCACGGCATGGCCCTCGCCCTTCTCGTCGATCACCACGGTCATGCGCATCGCCCGCCGCGGCAGGCCGGCCTCGGCCAGCATGTGCCGCTTGAGCAGCTGGAAGTCCTCGCAGTCGCCGATCCCGTCCTCGGCCAGGTCCCAGCGGTCGGCCACGTGCAGGTGGTCCTGATCGGTCATCGGCTCGATCGCCTTGTTGACCCGCCGGTTCACCGACACGATCGTCGCCCAGGTCGCCGGCGTCAGGCTGATCCGGGCCGGCTCGCCCCGGTCCAGCGCGCACTCCGCCGCGTAATTCTGGCAGAACGTCACCCACGCGGCGATTGGCTTGGCGTCGCCCTGTACCCGGGCGCCGGCCTCGGTGGGCAGGCTCGCCAGCGTCTGCGCCTGGGCCGGGGCGGCGAGCCCCGCGACGGCGAGGGCAGCCAGGGCCGCCCGGCGGCTCCGGGAGAGCCGACGCGAGGCGGGTCCCTTGACCAGGCCCTGCATCATGGAAACCGCGAACCGCATCGCCGGGACCCAACCGTTAAGCTCTCGTTAACGAAAGCTCTCACGCCGGCGGGCCGGCGGCAATCCGCCGATTAACAAAAGGTTAATGCTGTGCGCAACGCGGATAATCGCACTCTTGGCCGGTCATCGCGACGCTCACCGGCCGTGCGCGAAAACGTGAAGGCGCCTCAAGGTGTTCTCGGACGAGATCCGCCGTTATCCCGGCACCGCGCCACCAAGAAGAAGCCTGTGGGCGGCAGGAGGAAGACGTATGCGGTGCGTTGCAGACAGAGTGGCCGGCCTCGTCCTGGCCGGGCTCACAGCGGGAACCCTGGGGATGCTGCCGGCCTCCGCCGCGGCCCCGACCGCCGCCCCGCCCGCGACCGACCTGAAGAGCGACGGGCCGACGCAGCCGGCCAAGGTCCAGGACGGCCAGTACACCGACAAGAACGGTAATCCGACCTACCACGTCACGGACGGCGGCAAGATGGTCGACTGGTACACCATGTCCGGCTACGTCCGGTACAGCGCGAACTGCATGGCCTGCCACGGTCCCGACGGGCTGGGTTCGACCTACGCGCCGTCGCTGGTCGATGCCCTCAAGGGCATGGACTACGCGCAGTTCGCCGGCATCGTCGTGGGCGGCAAGAGGGACGTGAACGCCTCGCAGGAGCTGGTGATGCCCGCCTTCGGCGAGAACAAGAACGTCACCTGCTACCTGCCGGACATTTACACCTATCTCCGCGCCCGCTCCGACGGGGCGCTCGGCCGCAACCGGCCGTCCGAGCACGAGCCCAAGCCCGCGGCCTTCGAGAAGGCCGAGGATGCCTGCATGAAATGAGCCCTCCCGGTCCGGCATCCCGCGCGGACCGGACCGGGGTCGACACGCCCCGTTGCACCGCTCGATTGCGCACGACATACTCCGCGCAAGACGCTGAAGAGCGGGTGCCAAGCCTGCCGAGGGGGTCGCAGGGGGTGGAACGTGGCTCAAGGATCGGGAGTGCGCCGCCATCTGTGCGGCATCTGGACGGCCTGGACGGACGCGGCCGGGGCCGCCGACGCGGCCGCGGAGGTGGCGCTCGCGGTCGGTGACACCGCCCTGTCGCAGGTCGTCGCGTTCTTCTCCGCCGATTACGATGCCGAGATCCTGGCGCGCGCGCTGGAGACCCGGTTCCCCGGCGTGCCGGTGGCGGGCTGCTCGATGTCGGGCGGCATCGCCCCGGCCGGCGGCCTCGACCGCGGGCTCGTCGTCATCGCGTTCCCGGCCGAGCGGTTCCGGATCGTCTCGACCGTCCTCGACGCCATCGACCACCTCGACGTGGAGCGGACCGCCTCGGCGGTCCGGGCGCTGCGCCGGACCCTGGACCCGCTGGACCGGTGCCGCGATGTCGACGCGGCCGGCACGGGCCACCGCTTCGCCCTGTCGCTGATCGACGGGCTCGCCAACGCCGAGGAGACCGTGGTCTCGGCGATCGCCTGGGCGCTCGACGGCATCCCGATCGTCGGCGGCTCGGCCGGCGACGACCTGCGCTTCCGCGACGCCGTCATGCTCCACGGCGGGAAGATCCACCGCAAGGCGGCGGTCCTGGTGCTGGTCGAGACCGACTTCTCGGTGGAGATCTTCAAGAGCGACAATTTCGAGCCGACGCGGACGAAGTTCGTGGTTACCGCCTCGGACGGCGAGCGCCGCACCGTGCACGAGCTCAACGCCGAGCCGGCGGCCCGGGAATACGCGATGGCGATCGGCCTCGACCCCGAGGGGCTGTCGCCGATGAGCTTCGCCGCCTACCCGCTCGCCGTGAAGGTCGGGGGCGAGTATTTCTGCCGCTCGATCCGGCGGATGAACGAGGACGGCTCGCTCAGCTTCTTCTGCGCGGTGGACGAGGGCGTGGTGCTGACCCTCGCCGAGCCGCGCGACATCGTCGCCTCGACCCGGGCGGAGCTGGCGCGCCTCGATGCCGTGCTCGGCGGCGTCGACCTGATCATCGGCTTCGAGTGCGTGCTCCGCCGCCTCGACGCCGAGAGCCGGCAGGTCCGCCACGGGATCGCCGACCTCTACCGCCGCTACAACGTCGTCGGCTTCGAGACCTTCGGCGAGCAGTACCGGGCGATGCACCTGAACCAGACCTTCACGGGCATCGCCATCGGCAAGACCCTCGCCGCGGGCGCGCCGGCCGCGGGCCCCGCCCCGGCCGCGTCGTGACCCTGCACCCGAACGGCCTCGAGACCGACGCGTCCCTGCACCGGCGGATCGAGAAGCTCGAGCGCATCAACGCCGCGCTGATGTCCCATGTCGAGCGCTCCATGGACCAGCGGGGCAGCGCCTACTCGCTGTTCCAGACGGCGATCATGCTCGAGGGCCGGGTCCGCACCCGCACCGAGGAGCTGACCGGGCTGATGCACCGGCTGGAGCGCTCCAACGAGGCGCTGGCCGCGGCCAAGGAGGAGGCCGAGACCGCCAACCGCTCGAAGACGCGGTTCCTGGCGGCGGCGAGCCACGACCTGCTGCAGCCGGTCAACGCCGCCCGCCTCTCGATCTCCGCGCTCGCCGACCTCGACGTGCCGCCGGAGGCGCGCACCATCGCCGGACAGGTGGAGCGGGGCCTGCAGACCATCGAGGACCTGATCAAGACGCTCCTCGACATCTCGAAGCTCGATGCCGGGATCGTCCGGCCGCAGGTCCAACCCGTCTTCCTGCCCGACCTGCTGGCGGGGATCGCGGAGAGCTTCGAACCCTTCGCGCAGCGCAAGGGCCTGCGCCTCTCCGTGCACTGCCCGGACGTGACCGTCACCAGCGACGTGGTGCTCCTGCAGCGGATCCTCCAGAACCTCGTCTCCAACGCCGTCCGCTACACCCGCACCGGCGGGATCGTCCTGGCGGCCCGGCGCCGGTCCGGCGGCGTCCGGATCGAAGTGACCGACACGGGCTGCGGCATCGCCGCCGAGGAATGCGAGCTCGTCTTCGACGAGTTCTTCCGGGGCGGCGACCGGCCGAGCAGCGGCGAGGAGCCGGGCCTCGGCCTCGGCCTGTCGATCGTCCGCCGCATGGCCCTGGCCCTCGATCATCCCCTGCGGCTGCGCTCCCGGGTCGGCCACGGCACTCGGGTGTCGCTGACGCTGCCCCTGAGCGCGGTCCCGGCCGCCGCCGCGCCGCCCGCCCCGGTGGCGACCCGGCTCTCGGGAGCCCACGTCCTCGTCGTGGAGAACGACGCCTCCACGGCCGACGCCCTCGCGCGCCTCCTCCAGAACTGGGAGGCCCGGGTCTCGACCTTCCGCGACCTCGCGGGCGTGAAGGCCGCCGTCGAGGCGGGCGCCGGGGCGCCGGACATCCTGGTGCTCGACTACCATCTCGACGACGGCGCCTGCGGCCTCGACGTGGCCGCCTATCTCCGGGCGCTGCGGACCGACCCGCTCCCGGTCATCGTCACCACCGCCGACCATACCGGCGCGGTCGAGGCGCGCGTCACCGCCGCCGGCGCGGAGCTCGTGCACAAGCCGATCAAGCCGGCCCAGCTCCGCTCCCTGCTCACCTACATGCTGGCCTGAGCCCCATCGGGCGCCGCGACGCGCCGGCTCGCGCCGGATCCGAGCCGCGCGCGTCCGCGGCGAACGATCCCGTCCGCGCCGTGACATAGGACACACCGCCCCCCTCGACGGGCCTGCCCGCCTGCGCGACAGGGAGTAGCATCCGCGGCGCGTCCCGTGCCCGGATGTCCCCCCGCCATCGACGTCACGGACCCGCCGGGACGCCGCAGGAGCGCGCACCCATGGCGCAGGTCCCGCACGGTCCGACAGGCAGCCCGCCGGGTCATCCTCAGGGCACCGCGCAGGGGCCCGTCCAGGACGGCCTGCCGCCGCGCGAGCGCGTCCTCGCCATGGCGGCCATCGGGCTCGCCATGACCATGGCGGTCCTCGACGGGGCCATCGTCAACGTGGCGCTGCCCGTCATGGCCAAGGACCTGGCGGTCCGGCCGGCCGACGCGATCTTCGTGGTCAACGCCTATCAGGTCGCCGTCACGGCGAGCCTCCTGCCGTTCGCGGCCCTGGGCGACATCTTCGGCTTCCGGAAAGTCTACCTGCCGGGGCTCGCACTGTTCGTCGCCGCGTCGCTCGCCTGCGCGGTCGCGCCGAACCTGCCGATGCTGATCGCGGCCCGCATCGTCCAGGGCCTCGGTGGCGCGGCGATCATGAGCGTGAATATCGGCTTCGTGCGCTTCATCTACCCGCACCGGATGATCGGCCAGGGGGTCGCCAACGTCGCGCTGGTGGTGGCGGTGGCCTCGGCCGCCGGCCCGACCGTGGCGGCGGCGATCCTGTCGGTGGCGACCTGGCCCTGGCTGTTCCTCGTGAACATCCCCGTGGGCCTGCTGGCCCTGGCGGTGGCGTCCCGGACCCTGCCGGTCACACCGGCGAGCGGCCGCCCCTTCGACCTCGCGAGCGCGGTGCTCAACGCCCTGACCTTCGGCCTGCTGATCATCGGGATCGACGGTCTCGGCGATCCGGAGGCGCGCGGCGTCGCGATCATCGAGCTCGCCGCCGCCCTGGTCATCGGCGCGGTGTTCGTGCGGCGCCAGATCCGGCTGCCCGCCCCGCTCCTGCCGGTCGACCTGCTGCGGATCCCCGCCTTCGCCCTGTCGATGGCGACGTCCGTCGCCTCGTTCTGCGCCCAGATGGTCTCCTACGTTGCGCTGCCCTTCTACTTCCAGGACGTGCTCCACCTTTCCAGCACCCAGACCGGCTTCCTGCTCACCCCCTGGCCGATCGCGGTCGCCGCGATGGCGCCGGTCTCCGGCCGCCTCGCGGACCGCTACCCGCCCGGTATCCTCGGCGGCGTCGGGCTGGCCATGATGGCCGCCGGGCTCGTCAGCGTGACGCTCCTGCCCGCGGCCCCCGCCACCCTCGACATCGTCTGGCGGCTGACCCTGTGCGGTCTCGGCTTCGGCCTGTTCCAGTCGCCCAACAACAAGGTCATCGTCACCTCGGCGCCGCGCGAGCGGGCCGGCGGGGCGAGCGGGATGCAGTCGACGGCGCGGCTGACCGGACAGTCGCTCGGCGCGGCCCTGGTGGCGGTGATCTTCGGCCTGACGCACGGGCTCGGGGCCGAGCGGGCCGTCACCATCTCGCTCTCCTGCGCGGTGGCGCTCTCGGTGATCGGCGGCTGCGCCAGCGTCCTGCGGCGGAGTCGGAGCGGCTAGACCGACCCCGTATGCCACCGCGGGCGCGGGACCGCGTTGACGCGACGAGTCACGTGCAGGAGCATCCCATGGATCTCGATCTCACCGGCCGGAAGGCCCTGGTCACCGGCTCGACCGGCGGCATCGGCTACGCCATCGCCAAGGAACTCCTCGATCTCGGCGCCGAGGTCGGCATCAACGGCCGCACGCCCGAGCGCGTCGAGGCCGCGCTGGCGAAGCTGCGGGGCGAGGCGCGGGCCGGCCGCGCCTTCGCGGCGCCGGGGGATGTCGCGACCGCGGACGGCGTGTCCGCGCTCGTCCAGGGGCTGCCGGTCGTGGATATCCTGGTCAACAACACCGGGATCTTCGAGCCGAAGCCGTTCTTCGAGATCCCGGATGCCGACTGGCAGCGCTTCTTCGACGTCAATGTGATGAGCGGCGTGCGCCTGTCCCGGGCCTACACGCCCGGCATGGCGGAGCGCGGCTGGGGCCGGGTGATCTTCATCTCCAGCGAGTCCGGCATCAACACGCCGACCGAGATGGTCCATTACGGGATGACCAAGACCGCGCAGCTCGCGATCTCCCGCGGGCTCGCCCAGACGGTTGCCGGCAGCGGCGTGACGGTGAACAGCGTCCTGCCCGGCCCGACCCTGTCGGAAGGCGTGGCGGAGTTCATGACGCGCATGGCCGGCGGCGCGGCCGACGCCGACCTCGAGGCAATGGGCCGCCAGTTCGTCGCGGAGCACCGGCCCTCCTCGCTGATCCGGCGCCTCGCGCGGGTGGAGGAGGTGGCGAACCTCGTCGCCTATCTCTGTAGCCCGGCCGCGAGCGCCACCACCGGCGCAGCTCTTCGGGTCGACGGCGGTGTCCTGCAGGGGCTCGCCTAGGATCGGTCAGGGCCCGACCCCGGGATCAGGACCGCTCCGGGCGTCTCCCGCCGGTCCCGGAAGCGGTGCCCCGGTCGACGAACCCCCGGGCGTGGGACCGCGATGGCCCGGCGGGAGCACGCGAGGAAGCCCGGGATCCAGACCCGTGGACGCGTCCCGCTCCGCGGACCGCCCAGGCCCGCCGGAGCGACCGGCGGCTCTGGATACCGGGCTTTCGCCCGCGACGCGCCGCGCCATGTCGGCCGGTCTTCCGGCCCGACTGGAACGTCGCGGAGGCACCTAGAGCCGTCGGCCCAGACGAGACGCCGGACTTGGCTCTAGGTCGTGATCAGGCCTTCAGGTGGGCGGCGAGATGCTTGTTCATCTCGAACATGGAGCACTTGTCCTTGCCGAAGACCTTCTTGAGCTTGTCGTCGGCAACGATCTCGCGCTTGTTCTGCGGATTCTGAAGATTGTTCTTCTTGATGTAGTCCCAAACCTTGCTGACCACCTCGCCGCGGGGCAGCGGGCTGGTGCCGACGATGGCGCCGAGCTCGGCCGACGGCTTCAGCGGCTGCTGCAGAGCGTTGGGCTTGGTGCCGGCCGACTTGGCGGCAGCCGGCTTCGCGGCCTTCGCCGGGGCGGCCTTCTCCGCAGTCTTGGTGGTCTTGGCCGCCTTCGGCGCAGCCTTCTCGGTCTTTGTGGCCATAAACTTCCTCCGGTTCTCGGGCCGCAGGCCGGGGCATGATCGCCCCACGGCCGAGCCAGCATAGCAGCAACTAAGCGGTGCCGCCGCCGTTCCAAGGGG
Organism: Methylobacterium sp. A52T; assembly: GCF_053346095.1. Lineage (NCBI taxonomy): Bacteria > Pseudomonadati > Pseudomonadota > Alphaproteobacteria > Hyphomicrobiales > Methylobacteriaceae > Methylobacterium > Methylobacterium sp. A52T. Next base: position 20,324 of record NZ_JBKFBI010000094.1, read on the forward strand.
AAATTGCCTTTGCAGCCCCCTCATCCACAAGGCACGCACGAGAATCCCCTGTGGGATCGCCCGATCGACGCCGTGGTGAAGATTATTCGGCCCCGTGCCGGGCGCGAAACCTGCTCTTAACAATCCTGCGCGCGAAGTACAGACATGTTCGCCCCGGCCCTCACGCTCGCGCTCCTGCTCGCCACCGGACTGGTCACCGGTCTCGGGCTGGTGATCCGCGCGGAGACGACGGCCTCCGGCATCGCCCCGGGGCGCGGACTGATCTGAGCGCGCCGGGATTGCCGCGCCGGTCGGCCGGGTGCATCAGCCCGACCGCATGACCGACCCGATCACCCTCGCCAGCCTGGAAGGCACCGCCCACGTCGTCCAGGTGGCGCTCAGCCCCGTCTTCCTGCTGTCGGGCATCGCGACGCTCCTCAACGTCTTCGGCGCCCGCCTCGCGCGCGTGGCGGACCAGGCCGACCACGTCTCCGGATTGCTGGCGGGGGCCGGCGACGCCGAGCGCGTCCGCCTCGGGCAGCGCCTGGACCGCCTTCACCGGCGCTCCCTCGCGCTCGACGCCGCGGTGTTCCTGGCCGCGCTCGGCGGCGTGGCGACCTGCGGCTCGGTGCTGACGCTGTTCGTGGGCGCGCTGCGCGACAGCACGGTCGCGACCCTGCTGTTCGGCCTATTCGGCGCGGCGATCCTGTGCACGCTGTGCGCCCTCGTGGCCTTCGGCTTCGAGATGCTGCTGGCGAACCGCTCGGTCCGCGACCGGATCAACCAGCGGCGGGCGAGCGCCGGCGTGCCGCCCGATCGCTGAGCGCTCGGTGCGGGTCCGGACCCCGCGCCCCGCCGGCGGAACCGGTCCCGACCCGCGCGCTTAGTGAGCCGAGGGACCGCCGCGCGGGCACGACGCCGCGCGCGAACCGGGAGAGATCATGCCGACGGACCTGCCCAACGAGCGCACCCTGAGAAAGCCCGGCACGCTGGAGCTCGACCCCGCCGCCGGCGAAGGCATCGCCATCGACGAGACGCCGCGGCTGATCGCGTCCAACAGGGTCGAGGGCACCGCCGTCTACGACCGCAGCGGCCGCCACCTCGGCGCCATCCACAATTTCATGGTGGACAAGATCTCCGGACAGGTCGCCTACGCGGTTCTGGCCTTCGGGGGCTTCCTCGGGCTCGGCGAGACCCACCACCCGCTGCCCTGGAAGGCGCTGAGCTACAGCACCGAGCTCGGCGGCTACGTGGTCGATCTCGAACCCGGCGTGCTCGCGGAGGCGCCGAGCCAGGCCGCCGGTTAGGTCTGGCTCGTCGACCCGGGCTGTCGGGCGCGGATCATCCCGCGTCGCGGCGCGCGGACGCCCCGCTGCGGGGCGGTGCGGGCCCCGGGACGTGCCGGCTCAGAACTTCCCGCCGAGGCCGACGCTGCCGCCCGGCGACAGCATCGGGCCCATCGATCCGCTGCCGCCGCTGCCGCCGACGGCCGCGTTGCCGCCGTCGAGATCCTCGCGCCGGATGCGGCGCTCGCCGCTGTCGGCCGTCCGCGTGGCGCCGCCGGCGGTCTTGGGAATCGCGAGCTGCCTCGTCGGCGCCGTCTGGAGAGGCTGACCGTCGGCATCGACCGCGGCGTTGCGCGGCTCGCGGTTCGGCAGCGAACCGCGCAGCGACGGCGGCAGCCCGACCTCCGTCGCTGGCATCACGCCTCCGCCTCCGCCGAGCGCCTGACAGCCGGCCACGAGACCGGACAGGGCGGCACCGAGCGCGAGGCCGCGCGCTGCCGCGCATCGCGACGTGGTGAGGGTCGACATCGTGTAGTCCTCGACAGTGGCCACGGTGCCATCCGCGGCTCGCGTGGGTTTATGCGCGGCTGTCTACGCTGGGGATGCGGCGAAAACCAGACAGCGCCGCGGGACGCCGGGGGATGACGCCGCCCCCTCGGGCCGTGCGGGCGCCCCGCGCGGCCCGAGCCTTGCTGCGAGGCCGCCGCGGTCCATAACTTCGCCCAGGTCCTGCGGCACGACGCCATCCGCGGGCGGGATCCTGCCGGCGGCGGACCCGGAACCGGCCGAATGCGGTCGTGGACGCGCCGGCACGCCGGCGCGGCCCGGCCTTTCCTCAGAGGACGAAGCGTGTTCAGAACCAACCGGATGATCGCGGCCGTGACGCTCGCCCTCTGGGCGTCGGGGGCCGCGGCGCAGGCCCAGGTGAGCGGCAGCGAGGGTCCTGCCGGCCAGGCCGCGCCGCAGAGTCCGGCCGCACCGCCATCCGCACCGCCGGCCCAGACGCCCACCCAGACCCCGGTACCGGCCCCGACGCCACCGCCCGCGGCGACCCCGGCCGCTCCGCCCGCCAGCCCGCCGGCTGCCACGGGCGCGCCGCCCTCCGCGGCCCAGGCCCAGCAGCAGGGGACACCCGCCACCGTCCTCGACACGCAGGATTACGAGAGCCTGCTCGGCCGCAGCGTGCGCAGCGCCGGCGGCGACGAGCTCGGGCGCGTCATCGACATCATCATCGACAAGGAGGGCCATCCCCGCGCCGCCATCATCGATTTCGGCGGCTTCCTCGGTGTGGGGACCCGCAAGATCGCCGTGGACTGGCGCGCCCTGCGCTTCACGCCGGACGGCGGGAAGGAGCGCAAGCTGTCGGTCGCTCTGACCCGCAATCAGGTCCGCGTCTCCCCGGAATACAAGGCCGGCGAGCCGATCGTGGTCCTGGGCCCCGCCAGCCCGGCCGCACCCGCGGCCGAGGGCGAGCAGGCGGCCGCGCCGACGGCGGGCTCCGCGACGCCGCCGCAGTCGGCCCCGGCTCCGGCCCCG
>NZ_JBKFBI010000095.1:0-22803 GCF_053346095.1 Methylobacterium sp. A52T
CGGGTGGCGGCCGCCGCCGAGGAACTCGGCTCCTCCGTCCAGGAGATCGGCCGGCAGGTGACCGGCTCGGCCCACCTCGCCCAGGCCGCGGTCGGCGAGGCCGACCAGACCGTCCACCTCGTCCAGGCGCTCAGCCAGACCGCGGCCCGGATCGGTGACATGGTCGGGATGATCTCCGGCATCGCCGGCCAGACCAACCTGCTGGCGCTCAACGCCACGATCGAGGCGGCCCGCGCCGGCGCGGCGGGTCGCGGCTTCGCGGTGGTGGCCTCCGAGGTGAAGGCGCTGGCCGAGCAGACCGCCAAGGCGACCGAGGAGATCGCGCGCCAGATCGGCGAGGTCCAGGGCGTGACCGCGCAGGCGGTGACGGCGATCGGCGGGATCACGGGCCGGATCCGGGAGATCGACAGCGTGGCGACGTCGATCGCGGCGGCCGTCGAGCAGCAGGGCGCGGCGACCCAGGAGATCGTGCGCAACGTGGCGCAGGCCTCGGCCGGCACGAACGAGGTGACGGGCAACATCGCGGGCGTGGCGCAGGCCTCGGAGGAGACGGGGGCGGCCGCCGGCCAGGTCCTCTCGGCGGCTTCGGAGCTGTCGCGGCAATCCGAGCATCTGGGCGCCGAGGTCGCGCGCTTCCTCGCCACCGTGCGCGCCGCCTGAGGTCGCCATGGCCGAGATCCACGTCCTCCCGGCCCGGCCCCGCGGCTCGGACCAGTCCGACCGGCTGCGCGCGGATCTCGTCGCCGCGCACGCGCGGGGCGTGGATCTCGGCTCGCGCGTGCCGCACATCCACGCCGGCGGCGAAAGGCTGCTCCAACTGAGCCGCGCGTTGGAGCGCGCGATCGAGGATGTGGATCTCTCGCTGAATGAACTCGGGTTCCAGGACGCGGCCACGCTCGAAGCCTTGCGGAGCTTCGTGAGCGCGGCAGGGGGCTCGCCAATTCGGCGCAGCAGTTTCCGCCCACTCTCTGACCGTCGCCGGCAGTCAAAGCTGGACGCTGCACCGGCCGCATCATCGCACGGAGGCCGCCTTGGGCAGGCTGTTGCTGATCTCTGATGACCTGGCCCGGACCGGGCGCCTCGCACGTTCCCTCGGCCCGGCACGGCGCTGCACCGTCCACGACCTGTATGACGACATCGCGCCGTCGGGGCAGCCGGACCTCATCGTCGGCGACGTCGCCCGGCTGACCTCGGAGGCGATCACGCGGCTCCGGCGGATGCTGGAGCCGCTGCGCGCGACCGGCGCCCCGTTCCTGTTTCTCACCTACGGCAACGCTGCCCGCGCCGAGGCCCAGGCCCGGCTCCTCGCTCCGACCGACATCCTTCCGGCCCTGTCCGTGCTCGAGCGGCTGCTGGATCGGATCGACCGACTCCAGGAGGTCGGTGGTTCCGCCGTCGCTGCCCGGATGGCGGACGAGGCCCGGCTCTTCTTCGACCGGACCTTCTTCTCAGGCCAGACGATCACTCCCGAGTGTGCGAGCATCGGAACCGGGCTGATCGCCCGCGCCGTGCAGCATTGTGGCATCCGCGACTGGATCCAGGCCGTGCAGCGCTTCGACGAGGCCACGCACCGGCACTGCCTGATCGTCACCGGTCTGGCGGCAGCGTTCGCGACCAAGCTCGGCTTTCTCGACCTGGACCGTTACCGCCTGACCAAAGCGGCGCTGCTGCACGACGTCGGGAAGACCCGGATCTCGACCGCGATTCTGAACAAGCCCGGTCGGCTCACCGACGACGAGATGGCCGTGATGCGCACGCACGCGGCGCTCGGCTACGACATGCTGGTCGGCAGCGGCTTCTCACCGGAGATGCTGCGGGTCGCGCGCTCGCATCACGAGATGCTCGACGGCTCCGGCTACCCGGACGGCCTGCGGGCCGAAGAGATCCCCGATCTGGTGCGGTTGGTGACGATCTGCGACATCTACGGCGCGCTGATCGAGCGGAGGCCCTACCGGGCACCGATGCCGGGCAGGGGGGGCTACGGAATCGTGCAGTCCATGAACGGTCGGCTCGACACAGATCTGGTCGCAGCGTTTCACCCGGTGATGACTGCGTTCGATCCGGCGGGAGCCCCTCGTTTCTAAGCGGACGGGCCGGTGCCGACTCAGGCCGGCCTCGGGACACCCGTATGGCGGATTTTGAAAGCAACCATCCGACGGTCAGCTATCGACACCAGTTCAGAGTGAATTTGGGCTCCTCATCATAGGGGGCCATGAAGCATATCTGCCGGTCCACTCGGCAGGCTGCTTCCGGATCTACGATGCCTCTACGTTCCAGGCGGTGGCGCTGTAGCGTTCTCGCCTCTGCGAGCTTCCGGCGATCGACGATCAATGCTGCAGGTGGCCGAGAGTCACCGTCCACAACTTAGAATGCATGCGCCCGGAGCCGAGCCCCGGGCGTTGTGTGGACGCTCGGGTGCGGGTTTACCGCAGGAGCTGGAGGACGCCCTGCTGGGCGGAGTTGGCCAGCGACAGGGCCGAGATGCCCATCGACTGGCGGGTCGACAGCGCCTGCGAGTTGGCTGCCTCCTGGTTCAGGTCGGCGTTGGTTAGGTTGGCCGAGCCCGTCTGCAGCACGTTGATCAACTGCTTGGAGAAGTCCTGGCGGTTCTGAACCACCGACAGGTTCGAGCCCAGCGTGCTCGCCGCGGAGTTCAGGGTCGCGTCGGCTTTGGTCAGGGTCGACAGGGTCTTGTTGACGTCCGCGTTCAGCAGGAAGTTGCCGAGGCCGTTCTGGCTGGTCGAGCTGTTCGAGTTGGTGATCGACGACAGGCCGAGGCCGCTGGAGGTCGCGTCGACCGAGGCGACGTTGAGGTTCGAGCTGCCGGTGTCGTTGAACTTGATGTTCATGTCATTGCCCTTGCCGGCAATGAGGTTGACGCCGTTGTAGCTGGCGTCGCTGGCGAGCTGCGTGATCTGGTTGAGCAGGTTGTTGTACTGGTTGGCCAGCGAGGCGCGCTGCGTCACGCCCGAGATCGACAGGTCGCTGGAGACGACGGTGCTGGCGGCGGTGCCGTAGGTCGAGGCGGTGGTGGCCGAGGCGGTGAAGCCGAGCGCCGTCTGGCTGCCGGAGTTCTGGAATTCCACGTCCGCCTGGGCGTTCAGGACGATCTTGGTGCCGGTGCTGTCGGCCGAGAAGATCGCGCCGGCGCCGAAGGCGCCGCTCGACGCGGTCGAGGCCGAGCTGACCGCAGAGTTCAGGGCCGCGACGGTGGCGCTGATGCTCGAGGAGGCGGCGACCGTGGCCGAGACCGAGGTGCCGTTGATGGTCAGGAGCACGGTCTGGGAGGCGGTGCTGGCGCTGTAGGCGTTGGCGGCGGTGCCGGTGGTGGAGAGCTGGGTCGAGAGCGCCTGGCTGGCGATCGACTTGGCTTGGCTGACCAGCTTCTGGATCGAGGTGATGCCCTGGTTGGCGGCCTGGATCGACTGGATGCCGTTGGAGATGCCGTCGAGGAGCGAGTTCAGGCTCGAGGAGCGCCCGTCGAGGGCCTGGGAGGTGAAGAAGTTGGTCGGGTTGTCGAGGGCGGAGTTGACGGTCTTGCCGGTCGCGAGCCGGTTCTGGGTGGTCGACATCAGCTGGGCGGTGTCCTGCAGCGAGAGCAGGTTCTGGCGCGTCGCGGCCGACAGGGTGATGGAGGACATGGATTTCTATCTTTCTGACTCAACGCGCCGCTTTTTCGGCAGGCTCATGGACAACGACGCTCGAAATTGATCAAGCTCGACTCGGAAACATTGCAGAAATTAAATTACCGAAGTGAACAGAAATATAACGACGCCAGTTGTCGATGACTATACTTTTCATGGAACTTAGACACGTCGAGTCGCCTAAGGGTTGATTCTGAAGTGACCTGCGGCGTCAGGAGATGGCCGAGGGTGTCCATCGCCATGTGCAGCTTCCAGCCTTTCTCGCGCTTGGCCCCATCGCCGCCGGCTCGCTCGCCGCTCTCGGGCGAGCAGTGCGAGGTCCGGCTGTCGAGCAAGGCCAGCGTCGGATCCGGCGCCCCACTTGCGGCGAGGCGCAGCACCGCGCGCGGATCCTGGGCCCGTTGCTCGGAGCGGCCAGCTGACAGCCAGCGCTGCGCCTGCCGTTACACGCGAAACCGGGGCGGCAGATCGTGCGGCGTCAGCCGCCACGGGCAGCCGCTCCTGACGACGTAGCGCCGCAGGCTGAACACCTCGCGCAACGCATGCTCGCGCTGACCGACATCCTCGCGCAGCAACGTCAGTTCGGGCGCGACCGGCGGCCGCTCCTCATCGGAAACGTCGGATGGATACGGTTCGCGGGCAGGGCTCATCCCCACCCATCCGAGCATCGGCCCCACCCAGGTTCCTAACAACCTGAGAGCGCATCTGAAGAGCAGAGCGGAATGCACGATAGCCCCGCGCGGCGGTGTCGGCGGGGCGGAAGATGGCGGTCTGGAAGAACCAGATCGGGTGTCGCATACCGCGGACCATATTGCCAAGCCTGGCCTGTTGGGGCCAGCGGTTGCCGGTGCCCGCGGCTGAGCTATTCTCACTCTGATGCGCACAGTCTTCGCTGTACTCAGTCTCGTCGCTGCCGGACCGGCCGCTGCTGCGGACGTCTACCTGTTCGACCTGCTGCGCCGGCCCGACTACAAGCGCGCCTACGACGCGATGCTGAAAAGTGGTCCTCCAGTGCCGAAGTGGGTGACGGCCTATAGCCGCACGTTGAACGGACCGTCCCAACCTTCCAATGCAATCGAAGCGGACGGCGAAACCTACCTGCTAGCCGACGTGTGCAAGGTCCACGACTGCCTCGATCATAAGCTTCAGGTGATATTCGCGCCGGGCGGGCGGCGCGCCTGGGGCCGGCTGTATGAGAATGGTAGCACCAGCTGGATAGGCAGCCCATCGCCGGCGCTCAGGAAGGCCGCCGAACGGATCGGATTCTGAGGCGGTCGCATAGTCCACGTCGCGACGCCCCGATCGGCTCACCGGGCGGAGAACCGGGTGTTCAGCCTCAGGCGCGCTCGGCGGTCTTCTGCACCAGCTCCAGGAGCCTGCGTCGATCCTCAGGATCGCGGACCAGGTTGAAAGCGGCCAGCAGCCCCGCGCACTCAGCGTCGCTGGCGACCGAGGCCACCGGAATGGCCGCGCCGGACGCTCCCGCATCGACGGCGTTCGGTGGCCTGTAGAAGGCAGAGGGCGGCACCTGCACCGCCCCCGCGATACGACTCAGGAGCCGTTCGGTTCTCTGTTGCCGAAGCGTCGAGACCCCGCAGTCCTCCTCATGATGAAGGGCGCTGGGGGGCGGCGTCTTGATGCTCATAGGCCTCCGTCTCGGCGTCCCGGACGCGCCGTGTACACTGTTATACCGTTTCAAATTCTATTTGAATGCGTGTGAAGCGCAACGGTTGTGCTAGCGCAAAGCTTGCCCTTTGTGGTTGTGTCGTGCGACAGGTCACACGGGTGTGAGCGAACAGCGAGAGCAGGTACGGCGTGCCGAAGCCCCGATCCCTTGGCGGTCAGACGTGTCCGAAGGCATTTCAGTCGGCGCTCGATGAACTTGACGTCATCGGCCAGTGGGAATGGGACGCGGCTACGGACTGCGCGCGCTCGGACGCCTTCGTGGCGCTGCTCTTCGATGTCGACCCGCAACTGGCGGAGGCGGGCGTTCCACTCACCCAATACGTCGAAGCCATACACCCCGAGGATCGGGTGCGGGTTCTCGACCTGATCCGGCGCAGCGCCAGCGAAGGTAGCACCTTCCTGACCGAGTACAGGGTCATCTCGGTCGACCGTCAGACTCGCTGGGTTCTGGCGCGAGGCCGCTTCACCGCTGATCATCAGGGGCGACCGATCGGCGGCGGCGGCATCCTCGTGGACATCACCTCCCTGCGGATGAGCGAGGGCACTTTCGCGGAGGTCTCGCGCTGCCCCGATGAAACCGCGCTCGACCGGGCGGCCGATCACGCCATCGCCGCGCAGGAGGCGATCGCGGAGTTGCGAGATCCGGATTTGAAAGCGCAGGCCGACGCGCTGTTGATATCGCTGGGCCGGAAGCTTGCGCAGCAAGAGGTGCAGGACCGGCGCCGGAAGATGAACTGACCGAGCGGCGCTCTCGCCGCCTCGCGACGCGGAGGGGCGCCCACCGGCAGGATGGCCGGCGGCTACCACGCCATCTCCACTGACGGGTGAGCCGACAATCGATAGACTCGCGGGCGATTTACAGGATCTCGCCTGGAGGCCTCTGCCGGCTCCGCACGCTCGCTCAGGCCGACGCCGCTTCTATCAGGGGAGCGGTTACCTGCGCGGCCTGTAGGTGGTCAGCTTGGTCGTCGCTACCGGGTCGTCGGATCCGGAGAACGTCGAGTACAGCGTCACCGATACCGGTCGAGCCCAATTCGAGGGGCAGCATGGTCTATCCTCGTCCGGCTTGTCCGGCCTGATGGATTGGCGCGCGATCCGACCCCGGCTCCGAAGCGCGGCTAGAGCCGTATCCGACCATGTTGCAACGGTCGGGAAGGACGGCGAGCCCGGTCTCGCCAGCCGCGCCAGGCCCCCTCTCCCGTGCGGGAGAGGGTTGGGGTGAGGGACGAGAAGGATCAGGACTGAACAGGCCGCCGATGCGCGTACAGGTCGCGACTCTTCCGGACTGTTCTCATCCCTCACCCTGTCCCTCTCCCGCACGGGAGAGGGGACCCGCGCCTCGTTCGGCACGGGCTCGCCGATCGCCTGCGTCCCAACCCGATCGGGAACGGCTCTACAATGGTCGGCATACGAGGAACGCGACGACCGTGTCAGGCTGCCGGAGCCAGACCTGATCCTCCGCTCAGGATGGCAATCGAACGTCGCGCTTCCGTCTCAAGCCGGACGTGCTGCCTCCGGTTCGATCCGCTGATTGGACCGATGCGCGCTGCTTCCCCGCGCGGACAGAAGGGGAAGCGCTCCGATAGGTGTTGCTTCGACCAGACACTGGAGCATCATCTCATGCGGGAGGTGCCCCTGTGGAATGCCCGGACCCTCAACCCGGAAGGCGATCGGTCATCGAGCGGGCAGGGCATCGTGACGCATCATTCATTGTCGCGAGTGCAGACGGTTCAATATGATCAAGCATAGTAATGAAAATGCTCGCAAATAGGCGATCAGGTGCTTTCTTAAATGGGGAGACTTTGAGCTAGCGTCATGGCTTCGGATCTTCCTCTGTCCGCGTTCCGCATCTTCGAGGCGGCGGCGCGACGTCGCTCCTTCAAGGAAGCTGCCGGCGAGCTGAACCTTTCGGCCAGCGCCGTCAGCCACGCCATGAGCAAGCTGGAGGAGTCGCTCGGCGTTCCTCTCTTCGAGCGCGTCGGGCAGGGTATCGCGCCAACGACGGCGGGAGAGGCGCTCCTCGACCACGTCAGCCGGGCTTTCGCCGAGCTGCATCGCGGGCTCGACATGATCTCGACCCGCGGGTCCCAATTGCTGCGCCTGCATTGCGCCCCGAGCTTTGCCGCCCAGTGGCTGACGCCCAGGCTGGCGGGTTTTCTGCGCGACCATCCTGGGATGGAGGTGCGCCTGGCCGCGGGCATGGATTACGCGCGCTTCACCAACGACGAGTTCGATGCCGATATCGTCTACGGCCCCCCGCGCGGCGAGGGCCTGCTGCGCATGCCTCTCGGCGTTGAAACGGTGACGCCGCTCTGCGACCCGTCGCGAGCAGAGCAGATCAAGAAGCCGTCCGATCTGTTCCGGCATCCCTTGATCCAGAGCGACACGAAGCTGGTGCGCTGGCCGCACTGGTTCGACAAGAACGGCCTGACGGCGCCCGCATCCGCAGCCCTGCGCTTCGACCGCAGCTTCCTGGCATTGACCGGAGCGGCCGACGGCCTCGGCGTCGCCCTGGAGTCGACACGTCTCGCGGAACGGGAAATGACGATCGGGCGCCTCGTGGCGCCGCTCGCAGGTCGTTCGGTGGATATCCACTACACCGGTCACCATCTCGTCTTTCCGCCTTCGTCGCGACGGCGCGAACCTCTGAGGATCTTCGCGCGCTGGATCGCTAGAGAACTGTCTGTATCGCCGAGCTTGGAGCTGGAATAGCGTTTAATGAATTTCATTCACGTTTGAATGCAATCTTCGCGTTTGTTCATTGCCTCTCGTGCCGCCATAAGGGCGTCAACGATAGGACGCGAGGAAACGACTCGGACGCTGACGCCCGTCAGAGCGCGGCCGAAGAGGGTGAGCTGGCTTCATGCCAGGCTATCTCCGCCTCCCATCGCAGAAGAAGCCAGGTTCGGCCGGTTTGCAGGGAGGGTCTACATGCTTCTCGAGAACAAGGTCTGCGTGATCACCGGGGCGGCCTCCGCCCGCGGCATCGGCAAGGCCACTGCGCGGCTGTTCGCGAACCAGGGCGCCCGCGTCGTCATCCTCGACCTCGACGCCGGCCAGGCCGAGGCGGCCGCCCGCGATCTCGGTGACGGCCATCTCGGCCTCGCCTGCAACGTCACCGACCGGGGCGCATGCCAAGCTGCCGCCGATGAGACGATCGCCCGCCTCGGCTCGATCGACGTGCTGATCAACAATGCCGGCATCACCCAGCCGCTCAAGCTGATGGATGTGGGACCGGAGAACTACGACGCGGTCACAGACGTCAACCTGCGCGGCACGCTCTACATGAGCCAGGCCGTGGTCCCGCAGATGCGGAAGCAGAAATCCGGCTCGATCGTCTGCATGTCGTCGGTCTCGGCCCAGCGCGGCGGCGGCATCTTCGGCGGCCCGCACTATTCCGCGGCGAAAGCCGGCGTCCTCGGCCTGCAGAAGGCCATGGCCCGCGAGCTGGGCGCCGACAGCATCCGGGTCAATTCCGTCACCCCCGGTCTGATCCAGACCGACATCACCGGCGACAAGCTCACCCCCGAGCTCAAAGTCGAGATCGCCAAGGGCATCCCGCTCGGCCGCCTCGGCGTCGCCGACGACATCGCCAAGGCCTGCCTGTTCCTGGCCTCCGACCTGTCCGCGTACATCACCGGCGCGGTGATCGACGTGAACGGCGGCATGCTCATCCACTGAGAGGGAGGACCTCATGTCAACCGAACGGCCCCACGAGGGTTCGAACATCTCGCTGGCCGACCGGGCCTACAATATCCGCCGCCACGCCCTGCTGATGGGCGAGGTCCAGGGCCAGGGCTACATCGCCCAGGCGCTCGGAATCTCGGACGTGCTGGCGGTGAGCTACTTCCACGCGATGACCTACCGTCCGGAGGATCCGGAATGGGAGGGCCGCGACCGCTTCTGCCTCTCCATCGGCCACTACGCCATCGCCCTCTACGCGGCGCTGATCGAGGCCGGGATCATCCCGGAGGACGAGCTGACGAGCTACGGCGGCGACGACAGCCGCCTGCCGATGTCCGGCATGGCCGCCTACACGCCCGGCATGGAGATCACCGGCGGGTCGCTCGGCCACGGGCTCGGGATCGCGGTCGGCATGGCGCTCGGGCTCAAGCGGAAGAACGCGAAGAGCTTCGTCTACAACCTGTTCTCCGACGGCGAGCTCGACGAGGGCTCGACCTGGGAGGCCGCCATGTCGGCCGGCTCGTTCAAGCTCGACAACCTGATCGGCATCGTCGACGTGAACGGCATGCAGGCGGACGGCCCCTCGCACGGGGTTCTCAACTTCGAGCCGCTGGCGCCGAAGTTCGAGGCGTTCAACTGGTTCGTCCAGCGGGTCGACGGCAACGACATCGACGCGCTCGTGAAGGCCTTCGATGCCGCCCGGCACCATCAGGGTCCCGAACCCCGGGTGATCATCTGCGACACGAAGATGGCCAAGGGCGTGCCGTTCCTCGAGGAGCGCGAGCGCAACCACTTCCTGCGGGTCGAGCCGGCCGAATGGACGCAGGCGCTGGAGATCCTGGACGAGGGGAGGGTGCAGTGAGACGTTCGAAATATGAGAGGCCGGCGCCGCGCGTCGGCGGCGGCGCCAAGACCTCGGCGATGATCGCCTCGCTGGCCGCCCCGGGGCAGCGCACGAAGCCGGCCCCGTTCGGCCACGCCCTCGTGGAGCTCGCCGAGACCCGGCCCGACATCGTCGGCCTCTCGGCGGATCTGGCCAAGTACACGGACCTGCACATCTTCGCGCAGGCCCACCCGGACCGGTTCTACCAGATGGGGATGGCCGAGCAGCTGCTGATGAGCGCGGCGGCGGGCCTCGCCCGCGAGGGGTTCGTCTCGGTCGCCACCACCTACGCGGTGTTCGCGGCGCGGCGCGCCTACGACTTCATCTGCCTCGCGATCGCGGAGGAGAACCTCAACGTCAAGATCGCCTGCGCGCTGCCCGGCCTGACCACCGGCTACGGCCCGAGCCATCAGGCGACGGAGGATGTCGCGATCTTCCGCGGCATGCCGAACATGACGATCCTCGATCCGTGCGACGCGCACGAGATCGAGCAGATGGTCCCGGCGATGGTCGCCCACCAGGGCCCGGTCTACCTGCGGCTCCTGCGCGGCAACGTCCCGCTGGTGCTCGACGCGTACGGCTACCGGTTCGAGTGGGGCAAGGCCAAGACGATCCGCGATGGCCGCGACGTGCTGGTGATCTCGTCGGGCCTGATGACCATGCGCGCCCTGGAGGTCGCCGAGGCCCTGCGCGAGGATCGGGTCGACGTGGCGGTGCTGCACGTGCCGACGATCAAGCCGCTCGACGCGGCGACGATCCTGGCCGAGGCCCGTCGCGGTGGGCGCCTCGTGGTCGTCGCCGAGAACCACTCGGTGGTCGGAGGCCTCGGCGAGGCGGTGGCGGGACTGTTGATGCGCGACGGTACCCTGCCGGAGCGCGGCTTCCGTCAGGTCGGCCTGCCGGACGAGTTCCTCGACGCCGGTGCGCTGCCGACCCTTCACGACCGCTACGGCATCTCGACCGAGGCGATGGCCCGAAGCATCCGCGGTTGGCTGTAGGCGCAGCCGTCGCTCGCGACGACACGCGCCTGATCGCACCCAGACTTGATCTGAATTGAGATGATCGCGGATCTCCGCGTCCGCGATCATGCTGTGCCGTAGAATGATCTCTCTATTCAGTCGGTCGCATCGCGCGCGCCGAGCGATGATGCGCGCCTGAAAACGATCAACAACTCCAATAGTCGATCAAGACAATAAGAACGCTCAGGAAATGGGCGACCTAAGCGGCTGGGCAACGGCCGGCGGTCTTCAAGATCGTAGCAGGCGGGATCGCGCCAGCGAGCATCATCAGGGAGTGAAATCGTGAGCACATTCAGCATAAGCCGCCGGACACTTCTTGCCGGCGCCGCGGCTGTCCCGATCTTCGGCATCATCACGCGCCGGGGCGAGGCCGCCGAATTCGGCTACAAGCTCGCCACCGGCCAGGACCCGACCCATCCGGTCAACGTCCGGGCGCAGGAAGCGTGCGACCGGATCCGCGAGGCGACGAGCGGGCGCGTCGACATCAAGTTGTTCCCGGCCAACCAACTCGGCTCGGACACCGACCTGCTGTCGCAGGTGCGTAACGGATCGGTCGAATTCTTCAACCTCTCCCACTCGATCCTGTCGACCTTCGTGCCGGCGTCCAGCCTGCCCAACACCGGCTTCGCCTTCCAAGATTACGATGCCGTCTGGAAGGCCATGGACGGGGCGCTCGGCGACTATGTCCGCGCCGAGATCGCCAAGACGCCGATCACGACCATCTGCAAGAGCTGGGACAACGGCTTCCGTCAGATCACCTCCTCGACCCGTGAGATCAGGACGCCCGAGGATCTGAAGGGCTTCAAGATCCGCGTGCCCCAAGCACCGATGCTGACCTCGCTCTTCAAGGCCCTCGACGCCGGGGCCGCGCCGATCAACTTCAACGAGCTGTACTCGGCGCTCCAAACCAAGGTGGTGGAGGGCGAAGAGAACCCGCTGCCGATCATCGCCACGACGCGCCTCTACGAGGTGCAGAAGTCCTGCAGCCTGACCGGCCACGTCTGGGACGGCTACTGGATCCTCGGAAACAAGCGCGCTTGGCAGAAGCTGCCCGAGGACCTGCGCGCGATCGTGACCAGGGAGTTCGACCGCTCGGGTCAGGATCAGCGGGCGGACGTGGCCAAGCTCAGCGCCTCTCTGCGCGCGACCCTGTCAGAGAAAGGGATCAAGTTCATCGACGTCGACCGCGAGCCCTTCCGCGCCGCTCTCGCCAAGACGAGTTTCTACAAGGACTGGAAGGCGAAGTTCGGTGAAGTCGGCTGGAGCCACCTCGAAGCCGTATCCGGCAAGCTCGGTTGAGGGTGGGGTGTCATGCACGTCGATATCGCCGCTGCCGCCTCTGTCGAGGCCACTCCCAGCCACGGCCTGCACGGGCCCCCGCTGAGCGGTCGCCCATGGCTCGGGACCGCCGATCGGTTCCTCGGTCATCTCGTCGAGATCCCGGCCGCCCTGCTGGTGCTGGCCGAGATCGGGGTGCTGCTCGCCGGCGTCGTGAGCCGCTACGTCTTCCACGAGCCGCTCGTCTGGTCGGACGAACTCGCCGGCATCCTGTTCCTGTGGCTCGCCATGCTGGGCGCGGTGGTCGCCTTCCGGCGCGCCGAGCACATGCGCATGACGGCGATCGTCGCCATGACCGGACCCCGCACCCGCGCCTTCCTGGAAACGGTCGCGCTGGTGGCCGGCCTGATCTTCGTCAGCCTCGTCCTGCACCCGGCCTACGAGTTCGCGGCCGAGGAGATCTACGTCCAGACGCCGGCCCTCGATCTCAACAATGCGTGGCGTGCCGCTGCCCTGCCGATCGGCCTCGGCCTGATGCTGCTGGTCGCCGTCATCCGGCTCTTCGAAACGGCCGATTGGCGGATGACGGCCGGCGCACTGGTGCTCGGCGTCGCGGTTGCGGGTGGGCTCCTCGCCCTCCAGCCGTGGCTGGCGGGGCTCGGCAACCTCAACCTGCTGCTGTTCTTCGTCCTCGGCGTCGGCGCGCTGGTCTTCTCCGGGGTGCCGATCGCCTTCGCGTTCGGCCTGTCGACCTTCGCCTACATCACGCTGACCACCAACGCCCCGTCGATGGTGGTGGTCGGCCGCATGGACGAGGGCATGAGCCACCTCATCCTGCTCGCCGTGCCGCTGTTCGTGTTCCTCGGCCTGCTGATCGAGATGACCGGCATGGCCAAGGCCATGGTCGGCTTCCTGGCCTCGCTGCTCGGCCACGTCCGCGGCGGCCTGCACTACGTGCTGGTCGGCGCCATGTACCTCGTCTCGGGCATCTCCGGCTCGAAAGCCGCCGACATGGCCGCCGTCGCCCCCGTGCTGTTTCCCGAGATGAAGGCCCGCGGCGCCAAGGAGGGCGACCTCGTCGCCCTGCTCGCCACGACCGGCGCGCAGACCGAGACGATCCCGCCCTCGATCGTGCTGATCACCATCGGCTCGGTCACCGGCGTGTCGATCACCGCCCTGTTCACCGGCGGCCTGATGCCGGGCCTCGTGCTCGCCGCGACGCTGTGCGCCCTGGTCTGGTGGCGCTACCGCCGCGAGGACCTGAGCCACGTCGCACGGCCCTCGGGCCGGGTCATCGGCCGCGCCTTCCTGGTGGCGATCCCGGCGCTCGCGCTGCCCTTCGTGATCCGCTTCGCCGTGGTCGAGGGCATCGCCACCGCCACCGAGGTCTCGACCATCGGCATCGTCTACGCGGCGCTGGCGGGCCTGCTGATCTACCGCCAGTTCGACTGGCGGCGGCTCTACCCGATGCTGGTGACCACCGCTGCCCTGTCGGGGGCGATCCTGCTGATCATCGGTGCGGCCACCGGCATGGCCTGGGCGCTCACCCAGTCGGGCTTCTCGGAGACGCTGGCCGAGGTGATGAAGGGTCTGCCCGGCGGCGCGCTCGGGTTCCTATTCGTCTCGGCCTTCGCCTTCATCATCCTGGGCTCGGTGCTGGAGGGCATCCCGGCGATCGTGCTGTTCGGGCCGCTCCTGTTCCCGATCGCCCGGGCGGTGGGCGTGCACGAGGTGCACTATTCGATGGTGGTGATCCTCGCGATGGGCATCGGCCTGTTCGCCCCGCCCTTCGGCGTCGGCTACTACGCGGCCTGCGCCATCAGCCGGATCAACCCGGACGCCGGGATGCGCCCGATCGTCGGCTACATCCTGGCCCTGCTGGTCGGGCTGCTCGCCATCATCCTCGTCCCCTGGTTCTCGATCGGGTTCCTCTGAGGCGACGCAACGCGATTTAGGACGCGACTGCATCCACTCGGATGCAGTCGCTTTCCTCGTCGCGGGCCTTTCCGATCAGCGCGTCCTGTGAGGTCCCGCAGACCCGCGAGGCCGCACGGCCCCCGCTCCCAGGCCGGCCAGAACACCCTCGCGCTCGGCCTTCGACATGACGCGGGAGAGGCCGCTGCCGTCACCGGCCCTCCGGCCCGTCACGACCGTTCAGTGCGGCGCCTCGATTGCTCGTCAGCCAGTTCGGCCGCGGCCGCGCGGCGCCGTGACTGATTTGCGCCACGTGGCCGATACGGTTAGTCAGCCTTAACCGTGTCGTCTTCCCCTGCTCGATAGCGCGACGCGGCGGGTGGGAGTTCAGGCGGCGGCCTGTCACCGCCGATGCTCACTTCGTCCGCGCGAGACGCAGGACATTATTAACTATTCGCGGATTGCTTGTTGGCAATCTTGATTTGACAGCGCGCCACGTCCGGCGAACCAGAACGGTGATGAGACGGCGTCGATGCTTGATCTGACGGGCTATCGCCTGACTTACGACGACGAGTTCAACGCGCGCAGCATCTCGCAGAACGGCGTCGGGACTTCCTACCGCGATATTCGCGCCGAGTGGCGGTACGACGCCAACTCCGACATCGGCTTCGGCCGGTCCTCGTTCCTCGATTCCGGGTCCGGTTACGATCCCTTCAGCGTCCAGAACGGTGTCCTGACGATCACGGCGGCGCCGCCCGGGACGAGCGCGTCCGGCTATCCGGGGAGCTGGCAGTCCGGCCTCATCAGCACGCAGGGCAACTTCTCGCAGACTTACGGCTACTTCGAGATCCGCGCGGATTTCTCCAACAATCCCGATGCCTGGGACGCCTTCTGGCTGCTGCCGAATCAGCAGAGCCCGCAGTCGAGCAGCGCCAACGGTCACCAGGAGCTCGACGTCGTCGAGCATTACGGAAACAACGACCGCGGCGTCTACAACACGATCCACACGACCGACCCGCAGCAGCCCGGGACGACCTGGCAGCAGACCCGCCAAGTCTACAGCGAGATGCCCAATCCCAACGGGTATCACACCTACGGCATGAACTGGCAGGCCGATCGCATCAGCTTCTACGTGGACGGTCAGCTCGTCGGTTCGCAGGCGACGCCGTCCGACCTGCACAGCCCGATGTATCTGCTGGCCAACCTGGCCGTGCAGAGCACGGCGACGACGGCCACCCGCTTCAGCTCGAGCATCGACTATATCCGCGTCTACTCGAACAATCCCAACGCGGTCGCGGTGCCGCAGGACCGCGTGTCGTCGCCGGATGGCCGGGATCCGGGCCTGTACGGGGCGACGGCCGGTCTCCAGTCGGGCGCCAGCGCGGCCGGAACCCAGACGGGCGCGGCCGGGTCGAACTCCGGTTCGACGGCGCCTGCATCGGGCGCCAACGGGTCCAATGGATCTTCTCAATCGTCCTCGGGGACGGCTCAAGGGACGGCGGCGCCGGGGAACGCCCCGTGCTACTGCACCGGCACGTCCATCAGGACCGACCGCGGCGACGTCGCTGTCGAGCGGCTCGCGGTGGGCGACAGGGTCGTCACGGCCGCGGGCCTGCATCGGCCGATCCGGTGGATCGGTCGCCGCACCTATCCCGGATCGTCGGCCCCGCCGACCGAGCGGCCCGTGCGCATCCGGGCCGGCGCGCTCGACGACGGCGTCCCCGCCCGCGACCTGCTCGTCTCGCCGGACCACGCCGTGTGGCTGGACGGGCTGTTCGTCGCCGCCGGCCACCTCGTCAACGGAACCAGCATCACCCGCGGTGAGCGCGTGATCGATCTCACCTACTGGCATGTCGAGCTCGACAGCCACGACCTGCTGCTGGCGGAGGGCACGCCGGCCGAGAGCTTCCTGCCCGCTCCCGGCCTCCGGCGACTCTTCGACGGCCGTGAGCCGGACGACGGCGCGATCGTTCCGCAGGCCTACGCGCCGCGCACCGCGCTCGGTCCCCAGCTCGCCGCCCTGCGCAGGCGGCTGATCCGCCGCGCCGGCGCGACGTCGCGTCCGGGCGCCGTGCGGGCGTGGCTGGATCGCTGCGCGCTGCGCGCGGACGGCGCGTTGCGCGTGGCCGGCTGGGCCCACGACGCCGCGCAGCCCGACGCCCCCGTATGCCTGGACATCGTGGTCGACGGGACGATCGTGGCGGTGACGGTGGCGGCGGAGTACCGCGCCGACATCGCGGCGGCGGGCGTGGGCGACGGCCGGCACGGATTCGACCTCGGCGTCGAGGCGCCCCTCGCTCCCGGCGTGCCGCACGTGGTCGAGGTGCGCCGCTCGATCGACGAGGCGGTCATCTGCGCCATGGCGGCGGACGCGGCGGGCGTGTGGCGGCCCCTGCTGGCCGCCTGACGCGCCACCGCGGCGGACGTCAGGCGCGCCGCATCAGGCTGGACGCGCGCAGATCCGACGCGCGCAGGTCCGACGCCCGGCCGCGCGCGGCCGGACCGCGCGACCCGGACATGCGCGGCGGCTCGGCCTGCCGGATCTGGTCGAGCAGCAGCGGGCGCGCGAAGTAGTAGCCCTGGGCGCAGCGGATTTGCGTGGCGCCGAGCAGGTAGGCGACCTCCTCGAAGGTCTCGACGCCCTCGGCCACCACCGTCATGCCCAGCGCCGCACCGAGCGACTCGATCGCCTTCAGGACGATCTGGCTGCGCGGCCGCTTGTCGATGTCGGTGATGAACGAGCGATCGATCTTGAGCTCGTCCGCGGTGATGTCCGCCAGGGCCGCGAGGGACGAGTAGCCGACGCCGAAATCGTCGATCGAGACGCGCGCGCCGACCGCCCGGATCTTCGGCAGGACCTCGCGCTGGAAGCGGCCCGTCGTGAAGAAGGCCTCCTCGGTCAGCTCGAGCACGAAGCGCTCCGCGAGGCCGGTCTCGCCGAGCGCCGCGCAGAAGGCGGTCATGAACGGCACGTCGCAGGCCTGTTTGGCGGCGATGTTGAGGCTCACGGTGACGTCGGGTCCGAACACCTCGTCGATGTCGGGCATCGCCCGCACCGTCTCGGCCAGGAGCTGCAGGGTGATCTCGTTGATCAGCCCGAGCTCGATGGCGAGGGCGATGAAGTCGCCGGGCGCCTGGATCATGCCGAACTCGTCGCGCCAGCGCAGGAGCACCTCGACGCCCGTGACCGCGTGGGAGCGCATGTCGACCTTGGGCTGGAAGGCGCAGCAGAAGCAGCGGTCGCGGATCGCCAGCCGGAGGCGCTGCTCCACGGCCATGCGGGCCGTCGCAGCCTGGCTCATCGCGTCGTCGAAGACGCTGACGCCGCCCTTCAGCTCGCCCTTCACCCGGTACATCGCGTTGTCGGCCTGCCGGGCGAGGGTCTCGTAGCTGTCGCCGTGCTCCGGGAAGAGGCTGACGCCGATGGAGGCGGAGGCGAAGATCTCGTGCCCGTCGATGAAGAACGGCTGCTTCAGGCGCTCCGAGATGGCGCGCACGGCTTCCAGCGCCGCGTCCCCGTCGGTGACGGGGGCGAGGAGCAGCACGAACTCGTCGCCGCCGATCCGCGCCAGGAGGTCGCTCGGGCGCAGCGCGCCGGCGATCCGGTCGGACACCTTGCGCAGCAGGGCGTCGCCCGCCGCGTGGCTGTAGTAGTCGTTGATGTGCTTGAAGTTGTCGAGATCGATGAAGGCCAGGGCGAAGCGGTCCTCCGGCGCGGATCCCGCCAGGACATCCGCAATGCTCTGCTCGAACATCGTCCGGTTGGGCAGGCCGGTCAGCGCGTCGATGAAGGCCTTGGTGATCAGCTCCCGCTGGATCCGGTGATGGTGCGTGACGTCGGTCAGGGTCGTCAGCGTGAAACCGTCCGGGCCCTCGGCGACCGGCCGCGTCCGCACTTCGAACATCCGGTCGTCGAGCGCCTCGACGGTCGCGGCGTCCCCGGATTCGCGGGCCGCGGCGGGAAGCGCCTGGACGGCCCTGTCCCCGAGGGCGCGCGCGGAGGCGTTGGCGAGGACGCAGTGACCCTGGATGTCATGGACCACGACCCCGACGGGGAGCGCCTGGAGGGCGGCCTCGAGCAGGGTTCGACGCTCCGGAAAAGCGGGCTCGCTCATGCCCCGCCCTGCTGCCAGAGGGGCTTGGCAGGCTGGGCGCCGGTCTGGGCTTGCTCGCCGCCCTCAAGGGGGCGGCGGAGGAGACGGCGATGCACCTGCTCGAGGGCGGCGCCGTGCGGACTGTCCGACCCCGCCTCGCGCCCGAGGCGCGCCGCCGCGGCCGGATCGCCGTCGTGAACGGCGACCTTGTTCATGGTGGCGCCGCGCCAGCGCTCGACGACGGCGCCGACGAAGGCCGCGCCGGCGACGGTCGCGTCGTCCTCGGCAGCCCTGCCACTCGCGTCGTTGCGCGGGTGCCGGGCCGACGGCAGCGGCCGGAAGGTCATCCGCGCGGGGATCGGGACGCCCTCGCCGAAGGCGATGACCTCGCCGGTGCCCAGCGACGGCACGAAGGTGAGGAGGTTGGTGGCGTCCGAAACGGCCGCGGCCAGGAAAGCCTGGTCGCGGGCGTTGGTCATGCGCATGGCGAACAGGGTGCTGCATTGCGACATGATCGTCGCGTCGAGCTCGGCCGGGCGCTGTGTGACCAGCCCGAGATGGACGCCGTGCTTGCGGCCCTCGCGGGCGATCCGCGCCAGGGCGCGGCGCGTCGGCGTGAAGCCCACCGACCGGTCGGCCGAGGCGAAGCGGTGGGCCTCCTCGCAGACGAACAGCAGCGGGACGGCGCCCTCGCTCCAGATGCCGAACTCGAAGGCGAGGCGGCACAGCACGCACACGACGGCGTCGACGACCTCCATCGGCAGGCCGGCGAGCTGCATGATCGTCATCGGCCGCCCGTCGGGATCGAGCCGGAACAGGTGCGCCAGGATCTCGCCCATCATGTCGCCGCCGACATTGGCGTTGTCGAACATGAAGCCGTGCCGGGGATCGTTCCGGATCGCCTCGATCCGGGTGATCAGCCGGTGATAGTGCATCCGGGAGACGCGGTTCTCGAGCCGACCCATCCGCTCGTCGATGAGCGCGAGCAGGTCCTGCAGCACGTAGGGGACCGGCGTGTCGACCGTGTAGCCGGCGCCCTTGCCGAAGGGCCGCTTGACGATCTGGCGGTCGCTCGCCTCCTTGTACTGCCCGTACTTGCTCTTCGCGAGGGGGATCACCTCGGCCAGGATCTCGATCTCCTCGTCCACGGCCGGCCGGCCGCCGTAGATGACGTCGGCGATCTCCTCGAGGTTGAACAGCCAGAACGGCAGCTTGAGGGTCCGCGGGCTGATGACGCTCGCGCGGTCGCCGAAGCTGGCGGCGTACTCGTTGTGCACGTCCAGCAGGAAGACGCGCACGGACGGCCGCGCCCGCATCACCTCGTCCAGGATGACGGTGACGCCGCTGGACTTCCCGACGCCGGTCGCGCCGAGCACCGCGAAGTGCTTGGAGAGCAGGTCGTCGATCTTGATGCAGGCCGGGGTCTCGGGATCCTGGTAGAGCGCGCCCACGGCCGCCGTGCCGGTCGCCGAGACCTGGTGGACGATCCGGAGGTCGGTGGCGGACAGGAGTTCCACATCGTCGCCGATCGCCGGGTAGCAGCTCACGCCGCGGCTGAAGCGGTGCGCGCCCTGCGCCGCGACGATCTCGCCGAGCAGGTCGAGGCTCGCGTAGGCGCCCGGCCGGTGCCCGCGCTCGCTGCCCGAGGACAGCGTGGTGACGATGCCGACGAGAATCGCCTCTCCGGCACGGATCCGGACCAGGTTGCCGACGGTGACGCGCACCCTGGGCCGGCCGCCCTGCACGATGAGTTCGAGATGGACCTTGGATCCCTCGATGGACGTCACCGCGCCCATGGGCGACGCGGCATCGTCATGCCGGACCGTTCCGTCGCCGCTCAGCATCGTTCGCACCCTGGTCAGATACAGAATCGGCGCGATACTGGTCGGGCGTGATTAAAGTTCTGACAAAGAAATATGGCCAGCGAAACAATGCTTAACCGATGCCTTACGGTTCGTGGGCATCGTCAAGGTTGTATTTGATGGCCGCCTCGGCGGCCGCGCGGGACGACGCGGACCGGTCGGTGCATGATCCAGAGGGATCGTCTGCCATCGACATGCCGGTGCGGCGCGGATCCACCCGCGCCCATCCACATGGAAGTTCGAGTCTGCCCCTGCCGGTCCCGGCCGTAGCCTACGCGACCTGACCGTCGCCGAAATGCTCGCGCATCCAGCACTCTCCGGAGATCCGCGCTCCGTTCTGCGTCACGAACGCGTAGGGCGAGTGCTCCACCACCGCGCCGCCGCGGCTGCGGATGATCCAGCGGAAACACCGCGGATCGTCCAAGCACGGGACGATCTCGACGGTATGCGAGCGCGTGATTTCGGTCGTCATGACCGGTAAACGCTCGAGCGCGGGACTCCGCTCCACGGATCGTGTGTGGAAGGTTACCGAGCGGTGTGGGCGCGCACGCGAGTTGGACCTGTCCGTCAGGTCCCATGGCCGGAACCTTCCCCGCCGCGGCCCGGTTCGGGCCGAGCCCTCCGGCCGGGCGCGACCCGGCTCCGCGCGACAAGGATGCTGCATGCCGATCAAGGCCCTCAACGACCGCAAGAAGCTGTCGAACGACTTCAACGAGGCCAACGACGCCTTCATCGACGAGGTGCTGAGCGCGCTCCAGGGCGGCCGGATTCCCGTCGATCTTGCCCGCGCCTACCTCGCGCATCCGGTCGCGATGATGCACACGGACGGGGCGCAGGCCGTCGCCAACTACTTCGAGCGCATGCTGGCCCAGCGGCCGAACATCGACTGGATGCCGGGCGCCTGAGCGCGGCGAGGGACCCCGACGAGAAGGAGCGCGGATGACCGCCGACGAGATCGAGGATCTGAACCGGGCGCGCGCCGCCCTGGCCCGCCAGCGGAACGCCATCGCGCGGCGCCTGGGCGGCCTCGACCTGGCGCCGATCTCCATGGCCGAGGACCTGACCCGGACCCTGCTCGCAATCGAGGCCGTGGACCGTGCCCTGGTCGATGCGGGCCAGCCGCATATCGACATCGGCCACCGGCCGGACGCCTAGGGATTGCGGCGCGCCCGGTCGCGGATGAGTCTACGCGTCCGAGTCTTGCGCCGCACTCCCTGGCGTGCGTACAGGCTCGGGTGCTCTGAGGAGACCCACCGATGTCCGACCGCATGCCCGGCTTCAACACGCTGGCGATCCACGCGGGCGCCGCCCCCGACGCGGCCACCGGCGCGCGGGCGACGCCGATCTACCAGACCACCAGCTTCGTGTTCGACGACGTCGACCACGCCGCGTCGCTGTTCGGGCTCCAGGCCTTCGGCAACATCTACACGCGGATCACCAATCCGACGAACGCTGTCCTCGAGGAGCGCATCGCCGCGCTCGAAGGTGGGACCGCAGCCCTGGCGGTGGCCTCCGGCCACGCGGCCGAGTTCCTGACCATGCACGCCCTCATGCAGCCGGGCGACGAGTTCGTGGCCTCGAACAAGCTCTACGGCGGCTCGATCAATCAGTTCAACCACTCGTACAAGAACTTCGGCTGGTCGGTCGCCTGGGCCGACAACGACGACCCCGCCTCCTTCGAGGCGGCGATCACGCCGCGCACCAAGGCGATCTTCTGCGAATCGATCGCCAATCCCGGCGGCGTCATCACCGACCTGGCGGCGCTGTCGCAGATCGCCAAGAAGCACAACATCCCGCTCGTCGTCGACAACACCATGGCGACGCCGTACCTGATCCGGCCCTTCGAGCACGGCGCCGACATCGTGGTGCACTCGGCCACCAAGTTCCTCGGCGGCCACGGCAACTCGATCGGCGGCCTGATCGTCGACGGCGGCTCGTTCCAGTGGGCCGGCGACGCGCGCTACCCCATGATGAGCCAGCCGCGGCCGGAATATTCCGGCATGGTGCTGGCCGAGACCTTCGGCAATTTCGGCTTCGCCATCGCCTGCCGGGTGCTGGGCCTGCGCGATCTCGGGCCGGCGCTGTCGCCATTCAACGCCTTCCTGATCCTGAACGGGATCGAGACGCTGCCGCTGCGCATGCAGCGCCACTCCGACAACGCGCTGACGGTGGCCAAGCACCTGTCGACGCATCCGGCGGTGTCGTGGGTCAGCTATCCTGGCCTGGAGACCGACCGGTACCATCAGCTCGCCCGGCGCTACACGCCGAACGGCGCGGGGGCCGTCTTCACCTTCGGGCTGAAGGGCGGCTACGACGCGGGCGTCAAGCTGGTGTCGAGCCTGCAGCTGTTCTCGCACCTCGCCAATATCGGCGACACGCGCTCCCTGATCATCCACCCGGCCTCGACGACCCACCGCCAGCTCACCGACGCGCAGAAGACCGCCGCGGGCGCGGGACCCGACGTGGTGCGGCTGTCGATCGGCCTGGAGGATCCGGCCGACCTGATCGAGGATCTGGACGCCGCGCTGGGTGCCTGAGCCCGGCGACATCGCGAGCGCGGTGAAGCGACCCAGGGCGGCGCGACGTCATTGAGCGGGGCGCGACCCTGGATTGCTTCGCTCCGCTCGCGAGGACGGCGGTGCTTGCAGCGATCTGACCAGACGCCGCCGGGTGGGGCGGGGGGGGCGGCCGGCGGGGGGGGCTCGGCGCCTCCCCCCCCCGCGCCCCGGGGGGGTCCGC
>NZ_JBKFBI010000096.1:0-22672 GCF_053346095.1 Methylobacterium sp. A52T
GGCCCTTTCCGGCCCCGACCCCGGGCGCCCGGCCCGGCCGGCCCGCGGGGGTGGGCGGGGGCGCCCGCCGCGTCGGTGAGCGGCGGCGTGCAGACCTCGACCTGCGCGGCGACCAGCTCGCGGCCCGTCTCGGGGAGCTCCGCCTTCACCCGCGCGTGGAAGGCGGCGAGGTCGCCCCGCGGCGTCCCGCGGGTCTCGGCATCGGCCAGGAAATACTCCTCCTCGATGCCGAAGCGGTAGCTCGGGGCGCTCATCGTGGTCTCCGGGAAACGCGACGCGTGCGCGCCAACGCGCCGGCGGGGACGAAGGTGCCGCTCAGGGCGTCCGCAGCGGCCCGCCGACCAGCCAGGCGGGGTCGAACCAGCGGTCGGCCTCGCCGTCGTAGGGCAGGCGCGTGATGTCCCAGTTCTGGATGTACCGCGCGTAGACGTTCCACACCGCGATCCCGCCGCCGACGAAGATCCGCCGCCCGGGATAGCGCTTGAGCACCGCCTCCGGATCCTCGTGGCTGCGGATCACGTCGATGGTGCGGTCCTTGAAGGCGAATTCGGGCACCGAGGCCACGGTCTTCGGCCCGGCGATCAGCACGTGGCCCATGGTGAGGGCGAAGAAGCGCGTGACGTCCTCCACGAAGAGCGGGTCGGTGTTGCCCTCCCAGGGCAGGTGGCCGTTGAGGCCGAGCTGGCCCCGCAGGCCGATCGCGCAGATGCAGCGGACGTCGATCATCGTGATGAACTCAGAGAGGAAGATCAGGCCCGTCCCACACAACCCCTCATCCCGAGGTGCCCGCGCGAGCCGGCCTCGAAGGAGGGCTCCAGGGATCGCGCGACCTCCGGACCGTTCTCTCGAGGCCTCCGCATCGCTCCGGCACCTCAGGATGAGGCAGGAGGTGGGATGTGTGTTCGAATAACAGCGCAGGGGCTCACTCGGGTGCGCGGAAACTCAGCACCCGGTCGGTGGGGAAGTCGTAGAGCTTGCCGGTCTCGGTCCAGTCCGGGGACGCGAGCCGCACGAAATGGGGCGCGAGCTCCTCGGGCGTCCGGAGGGTCTCGGGGTCCTCGCCGGGCATGGCCGAGCGGCGCATGCCGGTCCGCAGGGGGCCGGGATTGAGCAGCATGGCCCGGATCGCCGCGCTCTCGTTCTCGGCCGCGTAGGTCCGGACCAGGGCTTCCAGCGCCGCCTTCGAGACCGAGTAGGGCCCCCAGTAGGGCCGGCACTTCGAGGCGGCCCCCGACGAGACGAAGATCGCCCGGCCGGCGTCCGACATGCGCAGCAGCGGGTCGAGGGAGCGGATCAGGCGCCAGTTGGCGGTGACGTTCACGTCCATCACCTGCCCCCAGATCTTCGGGGTGATGTGGCCGATCGGCATGAGCGCGCCGAGGATGCCGGCATTGGCGACCAGGATGTCGAGGCGCTTCCAGCGCTCGTTGATCGCCGCGCCGAGGCGGTCGATCGCGTCGTAGTCGGCGAGGTCGAACGGCACCAGGGTGGCGCTGGAGCCGGCGGCGCGGATCGCGTCGTCGAGCTCCTCCAGGGCGCCCACGGTGCGGGCCACCGCGATGACGTGCGCGCCCGCTCCGGCCAGCGCCAGGGCGGCGGCCCGCCCGATGCCGCGGGACGCGCCGGTGACGACCGCGACGCGGCCTTCCAGGATTCTCTGAGACTCAGCCATGGCGAGGACCTAGCGCATTTCCGCGCACAGGGGATGCCTGTTCGCGCGCAACGGCCGGATCCTGTCAGTCGGCCTCGGCCAGCATGGCGAAGCGCTTCGGGCCGGCGATGGACAGGTCGGTCAGGCCGGTCGGGTAATCGCCCGTGAAGCAGTGGTCGGTGTATTGCGGGCAGGCCGCGTTGCGCGCCTCCTCGCCCATCGCCCGGTAGAGGCCGGGGATCGACAGGAAGGCCAGCGAATCGGCGCCGATATACTTGCGCATTGCCTCGAGATCGTGGGTCGCGGCGAGCAGCTTCTCCCGCTCGGGCGTGTCGATCCCGTAGAAGTCCGGGTAGGTGATCGGCGGCGAGGCGATCCGGAAATGCACCTCCGCGGCGCCGGCCTCGCGCATCATCCGGACGATCTTCACCGAGGTCGTGCCGCGCACGAGGCTGTCGTCCACGAGGACGATGCTCTTGCCCTCGATCGCCGCGCGGTTGGCCGAGTGCTTCATCCGCACGCCGAGCTCGCGCACCGACTGGGTCGGCTGGATGAAGGTCCGGCCGACGTAGTGGTTGCGGATGATCCCCATCTCGAACGGGATCCCGGTCTCCTGCGAGAAGCCGAGCGCCGCCGGCACGCCGGAATCCGGCACCGGCACGACGATGTCGGCGGGCGCCGCGGCCTCGCGGGCCAGCTCCCGGCCGATCGCCTTGCGGACCGCGTAGACGCTCTTGCCGTTCACCACCGAGTCCGGCCGGGCGAAGTAGATGTACTCGAAGATGCAGGGCCGCATCGGCACGGCGTCGGCGAAGCGGATCGACTCGATCCCCTCCTCGGAGATCACCACGATCTCGCCGTTCTCGATGTCGCGCACGAAGCGGGCGCCGATGATGTCGAGCGCGCAGGTCTCGGAGGCCAGCATGTAGCGGCCGTCGAGCTCGCCCAGCACCAGCGGGCGGATGCCCAGCGGGTCGCGGGCGCCGATCAGCTTCTTGTTGGTGAGCGCCACGATCGCGTAGGCGCCCTGGATCGCCTGCAGGGCGTCGATGAAGCGCTCGATGATCCGCGGCTTCCGCGAGCGGGCCGCGAGGTGCAGGATCACCTCGGTGTCGGAGGTCGACTGCGTGATCGCGCCGTCGCGCACGAGGTCGCGGCGGATCGACAGGGCGTTGGTGAGGTTGCCGTTGTGGGCGACCGCGAGGCCGCCGCTGGCGAGCTCCGCGAAGAGCGGCTGGACGTTGCGCAGGATCGTGCCGCCGGTGGTCGAGTAGCGCACGTGCCCGATGGCGGCGCGGCCCTTGAGGCGGGCGATCGTGTCGCCGTCCGAGAAGGAATCGCCGACGAGGCCGGGGCGGCGCTCGGAGTGGAACACCGAGCCGTCGAAGGAGACGATGCCGGCCGCCTCCTGGCCCCGGTGCTGCAGGGCGTGGAGGCCCAGCGCGACGATCGCCGAGGCGTCCGGATGGCCGAAGATGCCGAAGACGCCGCACTCCTCGCGGAGCGTGTCGCCGTCGAGATCGAGATCGAAGGTGTCGGTGGTGGCGGCGGCGTGTGACATGGGGCTGTCGATCACTCACAGATCCCGGCGGCGACGGGCCGGCGCGCCGGTCGTCGCGGAAGCAATCCGTACACCACCGGAAACGCTATCTAGGCGTTCCGCGCGACGAGACCTACGGCGAATACCGCAGATCAGCGTCGCGTCGGGGTCGGCGCGGTCTCGGTCCGGCGCTGCGGCGCCGCGTCGGTCTCGGCCGGGGCGTCGGCGGAATCGCTCGGCGGCGCGCCGGTCTTCGGCTTCTTGAACTGCTTGAGGAAGCCTTCCGGATTCTCCGGCAGCTGCGCCACCAGGGCGTCGCCGGACTTCTCCAGCATCGGGCGCGTGCGGGCCTGGGCGGCCCAGTCCGGCACCTTGCCCTGCACCAGCCACGACAGGAACACCCAGCCGATCACGCAGATCAGGAAGCCGCGGGCCGCGCCGAACAGGAAGCCGAGGGAGCGGTCGACCGCGCCGATCCGCGAGTCGAGCACGACGTCGGAGATCTTCACCGTGATGATCGACACGACGATCAGGGTGCCGAGGAAGATCGCCGCGATCGAGGCGACGAGCGCCACGGTGTCGCTGTTCACGTGCTGCTTCACGGTGGGCAGCAGCATGGGGTGGAGCGTCCACGCGACCGCGGCGGCCGCCACCCAGGCGACGATCGCCAGGACCTCGCGGGTCACACCACGCACGGCCGCGAGCAGCGCGGAGACCGCGACGATGCCGAGCACGGCGAGATCCAGGACGGTAAACGGCATCGTTGAGCTTTTTGGTACCCGCGGGGATAGCGCGTCGGCCGTGCGGCTCCCCCGGACCGCGGCGGATTTATACCAAGCCCGACCTCGGCCGTCACCCTGGCGCGCCCGCCTGATCGCGCGCCTGTGCCGTCCGTGCATCAGACGCGCCGATCACCGTGGCGCGAGCCGCCGCGCGGAATGCCCGGCTCCACCCGGGCACCGTCCCGGTGCTATGGGTCGCGCCCGGGGTCCGGTCCGCGCGTCCGGACTCCCGGTGGCGAATGGATGGAGGCGTTCCGCGTGTCCGAGGCCGGACCTGTGACGGAGATCGGCGCCCACGGCGCCCGGCTGACGATCGACCTCGGGGCGATCGCGGCCAACTGGCGGATCCTGGCGGCCCGCGGCGCGGGCGCCGACTGCGCCGCCGTGGTGAAGGCCGACGCCTACGGCTGCGGCGTCGGCCGCGTCGGGCCGGCCCTGTGGGCCGCCGGATGCCGGACCTTCTTCGTCGCGCACCTGTCCGAGGGCGTCGCCGCCCGGGCCGCCCTGCCGGGCGCCGCGATCTACGTCCTGAACGGCCTGCCCCCGGGCGCCGCGGCGGCCTTCGCGGCCCACGGGCTGCGCCCGGTGCTCGGCAGCGTCGAGGAGCTGTCGGACTGGGCGGCGTTCCCGGGGAACCGGCCGCCCGCGGCGCTCCACGTCGATACCGGCATGAACCGGCTCGGCCTGTCGGTGCCCGAGGCGCTGGACCTCGCCGGGGACGCAAGGATCGCGGCCGCCGGGATCGACCTGCTCCTCAGCCACTTCGTCAGCGCCGAGAAGCCGGAGGACCCGGTCAACGCCCGGCAGATCGCCGATTTCGCCCGGGTCCGGGCGGCCTATCCCGGGCTCCGGGCCTCGCTCGCGAACTCATCGGGAATTTTCCTCGACGGGGCCCGGCACGACCTGCTGCGGCCGGGCTACGCCCTGTTCGGCGGCAACCCGACGCCGGGCGCCGCGAACCCGATGCGCCCGGTGGTGCGGCTGGAGGCGGCGATCGCGCAGGTGCGCGGCGTCGCGGCCGGCGCCACCGCGGGCTATAACGGCCGCTGGACCGCCGCCGCGCCGAGCCGGCTGGCGACGCTCTCGCTCGGCTACGCCGACGGCTTCCCCCGGGCGATCAGCGGGCGCGGCCAGGCGCTGGTCGGCGGCGTCCCGTGCCCGATCCTGGGCCTCGTCTCCATGGACCTGATCATCCTCGACGTCACGGCGGCGCCCGCGGCCCGACGCGGTGCGGAGGCGGTGCTGATCGGCGACAGCCTCGACATCGACGCGGTCGGCCGCGCCGCCGGCACGATCGGGTACGAGATCCTGACCGGGCTGGGTTCTCGTTATGTTCGAACTTATGTAGGCTGACGCGACTCCACCCTGACACGCCGGACCGCCGGCGCCCGGACCCGTATGGCCAAGATCCACCAGACCTTCGTCTGCCAGTCCTGCGGGGCGGTCTACAACCGCTGGCGCGGGCGCTGCGAGGCCTGCAACGGCTGGAACACGATCGTCGAGGAGGCCCCCTCGGCCCCCGGCCAGTCCGGCCCGGCCGCGACCCGGCCGTCGCGCAACCGCGGCCGGGTCTTCCCCCTCGAGGGCCTGACCGGCGAGGCCAAGGAGGCGCCGCGCATCCCCTCGGGGATCGGCGAGCTCGACCGGGTGACCGGCGGCGGCTTCGTGCGCGGCTCGGTGATCCTGCTCGGCGGCGATCCCGGCATCGGCAAGTCGACCCTGCTGATGCAGGCCTCCGCCGCCATGGCGGGCACGGGCGAGCGGGTCGCCTACATCTCGGGCGAGGAGGCGGTCGGGCAGGTGCGCCTGCGGGCCGAGCGGCTGGGCCTGAGTTCGCGCCCGGTCCAGCTCGCCGCCGAGACCAACGTCGAGGACATCGTCGAGACCCTGAGCCAGGGGCGCCCGCCCGCGCTCGCCATCATCGACTCGATCCAGACCATGTGGACCGAGACGGTGGAATCGGCCCCCGGCACGGTCACGCAGGTGCGCTCCTCCGCGCAGGCGCTGATCCGCTTCGCCAAGACCACCGGCACGGCGGTGATCCTGGTCGGCCACGTCACCAAGGACGGGCAGATCGCCGGTCCCCGCGTGGTGGAGCACATGGTCGACGCGGTCGCTTCCTTCGAGGGCGACCAGGGCCACCATTTCCGCATCCTGCGCGCCGTGAAGAACCGGTTCGGGCCCACCGACGAGATCGGCGTGTTCGAGATGACCGACGCGGGCCTCAGCGAGGTGCCGAACCCGTCGGCGCTGTTCCTGGCCGGCCGCGACCATCAGGCGGCGGGCACCGCGGTCTTCGCCGGCATGGAGGGCACGCGGCCGCTGCTGGTGGAGATCCAGGCGCTGGTGGCGCCCTCGTCGCTCGGTATGCCGCGGCGCGCCGTGGTCGGCTGGGACCCGAACCGGCTGTCGATGGTGCTCGCCGTGCTGGAGGCCCACGGCGGCATCCGGCTCGGCAGCCACGACGTCTATTTGAATGTTGCCGGAGGCTTGCGCATCACCGAGCCGGCAGCGGATCTGGCGGTGGCGGCAGCCCTGGTCTCGTCGCTGTCTGGGGCCGTGCTGCCGCCCGAGACGGTCTATTTCGGCGAGATCGGCCTGTCGGGGGCGATCCGGCCCGTGGCGCAGGCCGGGTCGCGGCTGAAGGAGGCGCAGAAGCTCGGCTTCGCCAAGGCGCTGATCCCGCAGGGCCGCGGCGAGGGCGAGAAGGCGCTCTCCGTGGAGACGCTGCGCCACATCGCCGACCTGGTGGCGGGGATCAGCGCGGGCGCGCCGCGGCGGGGATCCGGCCAGCGCGGGCGGCAGCCGGCCCGCTACGCCGACGAGGAGATGTGAGCGCTCCCGTCCTTGCGAGCGCAGCGAAGCAATCCAGGGATGCGATACGTCCGGGAAGGGCCCGCCACCCTGGGTTGCTTCGCGTCCGCTCGCAAAGACGGCGGGGCTACCCGCCCGTCACGCTCATGTGCCGCGGCACGGCGGCCGGGCGCTGGCGCTCGATGACGAAGTCGTGGCCCTTGGGCTTGCGGGTGATCGCCTCGACCACCGCCTGGGCCAGCACCGCGTCGTCCTGGGAGGCGCGCAGGACCGCCCGCAGGTCGGCCGAGTCCTCCTGGCCCAGGCACATGTAGAGCTGACCCGTGCAGGTCAGGCGGACCCGGTTGCAGCTCTCGCAGAAATTATGGGTCAGCGGCGTGATGAAGCCGAGCTTGCCGCCGGTCTCCTCGACCCGCACGTAGCGCGCCGGGCCGCCGGTGCGGTCGGGCAGCGGCGTGAGGGTGTAGCGGGTCTCCAGGCGCTGCCGGGCGACCGACAGGGGCAGGAACTGGTCGGTCCGGTCCGCCTCGATCTCGCCGAGCGGCATCACCTCGATCAGCGTCATGTCCATGCCGAGGCCGTGCGCCCAGGCGATCATGTCGGGGATCTCGTCGGCGTTGACGTCGCGCAGCGCCACCGCGTTGATCTTCACCTTCATCCCGGCGGCCCGCGCCGCCGCGATGCCGTCGAGCACCACTTTCAGGTCGCCGCGCCGGGTGATCTCCCGGAACTTGTCCGGGTCGAGGGTGTCGAGCGAGACGTTGATCCGGCGCACGCCCAGGCTCGCCAGCTCGTCGGCGTAGCGCGTGAGCTGCGTGCCGTTGGTGGTGAGCGTCAGCTCCTCCAGCGCCCCCAAATCGAGGTGGCGCGAGAGCCGGCGGAACAGGTGCATGATGTCGCGGCGCACGAGCGGCTCGCCGCCGGTGATCCGGAGCTTGCGCACACCCCGGGCGATGAACACGCCGCAGAGCCGGTCCAGCTCCTCCAGGGTCAGCAGGTCGCGCTTGGGCAGGAACTCCATGTGCTCGGACATGCAGTAGGCGCAGCGCAGGTCGCAGCGATCCGTCACCGAGATGCGCAGGTACGAGATCGCCCGCTGGAACGGGTCGATCAGCGGCGCGGGCCCGGCGGGCGCGCCGACCGCGGACGTCTGCGGCGTCAGGGAGCTGTCATCGAGCATCGTCCGGCATATGATGCCACCGGCGGTCGCGGGCAAGCCGATCCCGCGCCGCAGTCCCAGATTGCGTGAGGAGTGTGACCCGTGAGCGAGGATCTGTGGCCGACCGAGATCCGCCTGTCGGCCGACCGGCGGGTGCTCAACGTCGCCTTCGAGGACGGGGCGCGCTACGCCCTGCCGGCCGAGTACCTGCGGGTGTCGAGCCCCTCGGCCGAGGTGCAGGGCCACTCGCCGCTGGAGCGGAAGGTGATCGGCGGCAAGCGCGCCGTGGCGATCCTGGCGGTGGAGCCTGTCGGCAACTACGCGGTGAAGCTCGGCTTCGACGACATGCACGACACCGGCATCTACGGCTGGGGCTACCTCCACACCCTGGGCCGCGAGTACGAGACGCGCTGGAACACCTATCTCGGCGAGCTCGCCGAGCGCGGCCTGGACCGCGAGACCGCGCGCACCGCCCCGGTGAAGCAGGGCGGGGGCTGCGGGTCGGGCTCGTGCGGCTGCCACTGAGGGCAGCCGCTCCCCCTCACTCCGGCCCCGAGCCTCGTCTTTGCGAGCGGAGCGAAGCGATCCAGAGTGGCGCCACGATTTTCGGCGTCGCGCATCCCTGGGTCGCTTCGCTGCGCTCGCGATGACGGCGGAGTCGAGCCGCGCACCCGTCAGCCCGCACCTTCGGAGCCGCCATGGCCTTCGCCTGTACCATCCCCGCGACGCCCACGATCCAGCAGGACGACGCCGCCGTGCGCATCACGCGCTGGGATTTCCCGCCCGGCGGCGTGACCGGCTGGCACGAGCACGGCTGGCCCTACTTCGTGGTGATGCTGGTGGACGGGATCCTGCGCGTCCACGACGGCGCGGCGGTGAGCGAGACGGCCCTCGCGGCCGGGCAATCCTACATGCGTCCCGCGGGCATCCGGCACGACGTGATGAACGGGTCCGACCACCCGATCGCGTTCGTCGAGATCGAGGTGAAGCGTCCGGAGGCGCTGGTCACCCTGCCCTGATCCGGTTTCCGTCTGAACGCTTCGGTTGATGTGCCTCTCCCGTCATCACGAGCGAAGCGAAGTGACCCAGGGCAGCGCGACCTCTGCAGGCGTGGCGCCGCTGGATCGCTTCGCTCCGCTCGCAATGACGGCCGTGCCGAAGCCATCGACCGGAAACCCTACGAGACGCACAAAGGGCCGGCCTCGCGGCCGGCCCCCTCGTCGAAGCTCCGAAAGGAATCAGCGCTGGACGATGACCTTCGTGCCGACCTTGGCGCGGGTGTAGAGGTCCGTCACGTCGTCGTTGGTCATGCGGATGCAGCCCGACGAGACGGCCGTGCCGATCGTCTCCGGCTCGTTGGAGCCGTGGATGCGGTAGATCGAGCCGCCGAGATACATGGCGCGGGCACCGAGCGGGTTCTCGAGGCCGCCCTTCATGTAGCGCGGCAGGTCGGGCCGGCGCTTCAGCATGGTCGCCGGCGGGCGCCAATCCGGCCACTCGCGCTTCATCGTGATGGTCTGCACGCCGCCCCAGGTGAAGCCCGGCCGGCCGACGCCGACGCCGTAGCGCAGGGCCTGGCCGCCGCCCAGCACGTAGTAGAGCCGCCGCTCGGCGGTGGAGACGACGATCGTGCCGGCGCCGTAGGGACCGTTATAGGCGACCGTCTCGCGCGGGATCGCCGACATCTGCGGGACCGCCGCGTCGGCGTTCAGCGGGTCGGCGGGGTTCAGGGAGGCGTTGGCCACCGGCACCGCGACGGTCTCGACGGCCTGCGGGCGGACGCGCACGGTGAGCGCGTCGTTCAGCGGCTGGCGGGTCAGCGGGTCGATCTCGTAGGCCAGGGCCGGCGCGGCGCAGGCGGCCGCGCCGAGAAGCCCGATCAGGGCGGGGAGAAAACGACGCATCAAAGCCTCTCGGGGCAGGCGCGGACTATGGCGGGAACGCGGCGAAGACCGCGGCACGATGCCGTGCCGATCCTCGCCAAGGGGTAAACGCTCGCGCCTCAAATCCAAGCCTGAAACCGCCCCGCCGGGGCGGTTCCGCCCGCCCGTGACTCGATGGCAACACTGTGGCAGCTTGGCCGTTACGGGCCGGGATGAAGGCCGCGGGCCCCGGCGTTCGCGCGCCCGGCCGAGGCCCGTCAGGCCTCGTCGGCGGCGAGCCAGATCGCCGGCTCGCGCGCGGCCGGGCGGAGCGGGGCCGGCGCGGTGGGCAGGCCGCGCAGCTGGGCGAGCTCGGCGAGTTCCGGCGCCTGCGCGGTGTCGTCGGCGTTCAGGAACAGGCCCCGCGCCCGGGCGGCGCGGCCGAGATCGGCGCGGCTGGTCCAGACGCTCTGGGCCGGGCTCGTGAGCAGCGCCAGGGCGATCGGCGCCAGCCAGAGGGCGAGCCACGGGTTCCCGACGAGGACCAGGGCGAGCACCATCAGCGCGCCGACCACCACGGCGTCGGCCTGGAGCCGGAACGCCTCCGCCCAGGAGACTTGCCGGTCGTCCCGGTCCTGCGTCTCCCAGCGGACCACCCGGCCGAAGAAGGTCGAGACCACGGCGCCGGCGGTGAACAGGGTCAGGACCGGCCACAGGATCACCCACACCGCCTGCTCCAGGGCGGCGCTCGCGAGCAGCGCCCGCGCGCCGCCGAAGGCCGCCCGGCGCTCCGCGGAGGCGAGGACGTGGCCGAGGCTCAGGAGCTTCGGCAGGGCCAGCACGGCGACGCTGAGGGCGGCGAGGGCGTGGGCGGCGGCGCCCTGCCCGGTCAGCCCGTAGGCCAGGAGGCCGAGATCGCCGGTCCGGGCGGCCTGCCACGCGGCGAGGCCCAGGAAGGCGATCCAGAGCGGCAGCACCCCGTAGGAGAGGATGCCGACGAGGAGGTGCCAGCGGCTCGCGCCGTGAAGGCCCGCCCAGGGCAGCACCCGCAGGTGCTGGAGGTTGCCCTGGCACCAGCGGCGCTCGCGGCCGAGCAGGTCGACGAGGTTGGTGGGCATCTCCTCCCAGGTGCCGCCCATCTCGGGCAGCAGCCGCACCTCCCAGCCGGCGCGCACCATCAGCGCGCCCTCGACGATGTCGTGGCAGAGGATCTCGCCGCCGAGCGGCTCCCGGCCCGGGAGCTTCGGGAGCTGCGCGTTCTCCGCGAAGGCCTCGACCCGCAGGATGGCGTTGTGGCCCCAGTAGCTGCCCTCCGGGCCCTGCCAGGTCTCCAGGCAGCGCAGGGCCAGCGGCGCGTAGAGGCGGACGGCGAATTGCTGGATGCGGGCGAAGAGCGTGTCCCGGCCGGCCGCGTACGAGACGGTCTGGATCAGGCCGGTGCGCGGGCTCGCCTGCATCAGCCCGACGAGGCGGCCCATGGCCGCGCCGGTCATCAGGCTGTCGGCGTCCAGCACGATCATGAAGGCGTACTCGCCGCCGTAGGTGCGGCAGAACTCGCCGATATTGCCGGCCTTGCGACCGACATTCTCCGTCCGGCGCCGGTAGCGGATCCGCGGCAGCGCCGGGTCGGAGGCCGCCCAGGCCTGGATGCGGGCGTATTCGTGCTCCTCCACGGCGGCGATCGCGCCGTCCCGTGTGTCGGAGAGGACGAAGATGTCGATGCCCCGCGCCTCGGCTCGGGCGAGCGACCGGGCCATCACCCGCAGGCGGGCGAAGACCGCGACCGCGTCCTCGGCGTGGATTGCCACCACGGCGGCGGTGCGTCCGGCCCCGGCCGGGCCCGTGCCCGCCTGCTCGGAGCGGCGCTCCAGCGCGGACTTCGCCCGGTCGCCCAGGAGGGCGGCGACGAACCCGTAGACGTACTGGCAGGCGACGAAGGCCTGCCAGCCCATCACGAGGCCGAACAGCACGAGGACCGCCCAGGCCAGCGGGCTGACGCCCGCCGGGTAGGCGAGCGCGGCGAGCCAGACGAGGCCGCCGGCGGTGGCGAGGCTCGGGACGGCCAGGGCGAGGCGGCGGGCGCGCAGGGCGCCGCGCGGCGCGTCGGTCCAGACCTCGCGGCAGGATGCGGTCTCCGACGGATCGGGTATGGCGGGAGCCGCGTTCCGGTGCGACCGCTCGGCGGAGGAGGTGACGCGTGACGACATGGCGCGAGGAACTCGACCGTGGAAGGCTGCCGGCCGCCCGGCCGT
Source organism: Methylobacterium sp. A52T (assembly GCF_053346095.1). Lineage (NCBI taxonomy): Bacteria > Pseudomonadati > Pseudomonadota > Alphaproteobacteria > Hyphomicrobiales > Methylobacteriaceae > Methylobacterium > Methylobacterium sp. A52T. Next base: position 12,061 of record NZ_JBKFBI010000096.1, read on the forward strand.
GCGGGGCCGGGAACCGATGACCGTGGATACCGATGTGCGGGGTGAGGATACGGAGCCGAGCCGGCAGCCCAGGCCGCCGGAAGCCGAACGGATCAATCCCCCCTCCCGGCGCCGCGTTCTTCGAACAGTCCTGGCCGCGGCTGCCGGCACGGTTCTACCTAGCGCGACGGATCTGAATGGGTCCAGAACGTGGGCCGGGCCGGCGCTTCCGCCGCAGGGCGACGCGATGACCTTCGAGAGCCTGTCGGCGCAGGCGGCGCAGCGCGCCGCAGCGCCCTACGCCGCACCGCCCGAGGACCTGCCGCCGGCGCTCGCCGCCCTCGACTACGACGGCTACCGCGCGATCACCTTCCGGCCGGACGCGAGCCTGCGGCTCGGCGCGCATTTCAGCGCGCAGCTGTTCCACCGCGGCTTCCTGCAGCGCCGGCGCGTGGCGCTCCACCTCCAGCCGGTCCGGGGGCCCGCGCGGCCGATCCCCTACGAGACGGGGCTATTCGACCTGGGCGCGCGGCTCGCCGGCCAGGGCTTCCCGGCGGATCTCGGCTTCGCGGGCTTCCGCCTGCACTACGCTTTCCCGGACACGCCGGCCTGGCGGCCGAAGGGTTTCCAGGAGGAGTTCCTCGTCTTCCTAGGCGCCTCCTACTTCCGCCTGCGCGCGGCCAACCAGGAATACGGGCTCTCGGCCCGAGGCCTCGCCATCGGCACCGGCGCGCCGGAGGGCGAGGAATTTCCCGACTTCGTCGCCCACTGGATCTGCGAGCCGGAGCCGGAGGCGCGCACCCTCACGGTGCTCTCCCTCCTCGACAGCCCGAGCGTCGCCGGCGCCTACCGGTTCGAGATCGCGCCCGGCGACCCGGCCCGGATCGCCGTGACCGCGGCGCTCCACCCGCGCCGGGCGCTCCCGAAGCTCGGGCTGGCGCCCCTCACCAGCATGTTCCTGTACGGCCAGAACGGGCCCGGGGCGCGGGGCGCCAAGCCGTTCGACGATTTCCGGCCGCAGGTGCACGATTCCGACGGGCTCTGCGTCGCGGCCGGGTCCGACCCGGCGCGGATCGACCGGATCTGGCGGCCCCTGGTCAACGGGCGGGCGCAGCCGCAGATCTCCGCCTTCGCGGCCCGTCCGCTCGCCGGCTTCGGGCTGCTGCAGCGGGAGCGCAGCTTCGCGGCCTACCTCGACGTGGAGGCGCGCCACGAGGCGCGGCCGGGCCTGTGGGTGGCGCCGGATTCCGCCGGCGGCGCCTTCGCGGACGGCGCCGTGCAGCTCTTCGAGATCCCGTCGGGCGAGGAGTACATGGACAACATCGTGGCGGCCTTCGTGCCGGCGGCCCCGGCGCAGCCCGGCGCGCCGCTGCACGTCAGCTATGGGCTGACCACGGTGGGCGCCGAGCCGGTGCCGGCGATCCCGGAGGCCGCCCTCGCCCAGGTGACGTCGACGCGGCTCGGCTCGGCGGAGCGCCTGCGCCCGTCGAACCCGCCCGACCCGCGGCGGCGCCTCTGCGTCATCGACTTCGAGGGCCCGGGCCTGCCGAAGGGTCCCGACGAGGCGGTCGCCGCGGAGGTCTCGGCCAGCGCCGGCACGCTGCACGAGCCGGTGGCCAACTTCGTGCCGCAGACCGGCGGCTGGCGGATCTACGTCGAGTGGCGCCCGCCGGAGCCGGTGCCGCCGGGCGACGTCGTGCTGCGCGCCCGGCTGGTCCGCGGGACGACGCCCCTCAGCGAGACCTGGGACGCCGCCGTGTAGGCTCCGTCATCGCGAGCGTGGCGAAGCGACCCGGGGCAGCGAGACCCGGATGAACGTGGCGCCGCTGGATTGCTTCGCCGCGCTCGCGGAGACGGCGTCTCAGGCGGTCCGGCGCTCCTGCTCCAGGCGCCGGGCCAGGCGGGTGGCGCCGTAGACCTCGCTCAGGCGGCGGCGGGCCGCGCTGACCGGCGGGGCCTGCCGCTCGTCGTGGGCGGCCGCGATGACGCGCAGGGCGGCGGCGACCGAACGCTCCAGGCGACGCTCGGCCTGGACGGCCGCGTCCCGATGATGGTCCAGCATGTGATGATCCCTCGTGCTGCGCCGTCTCCACCCTCTGGCGGGGCGGTCGCCGGCAGCGCCGACAGATTTCACATCCGCCTTGACGGTATCAAGGCAGCTTGGCCGTGGGTCGCCGAACGTCCTTACCGCAGCTCCTCGTGCCAGGTCCGGCCGTCGCGCTCGATCAGCGCGATGGCGGCGGTCGGGCCCCAGCTCCCGGCCGGGTAGGGCCGCGGCGCCTCGGGCCGGTCGGCCCAGGCCTTGAGCACGCCGTCCGCCCAGGCCCAGGCGGCCTCGACCTCGTCGCGGCGCATGAACAGCGTCGCGTTGCCGCGGACCACGTCCATCAGCAGGCGCTCGTAGGCGTCGGGGTAACGCTGCTTGAAGGTCTCCTCGAAGGAGATGTCGAGGTCGGTCGGACGCAGCCGCAGGCCGCCGGGCCCCGGATCCTTGGTCATCACCTCGAGCTTCATGCCCTCCTGCGGCTGCAGGCGGATCACGAGGCGGTTGGGCTCGCGGCCGAAGGCCTCCTCGGGGAAGATCGAGAACGGCGAAGCGCGGAACTGCACCACGATCTCGGAGAGCTTCTGGGGCAGGCGCTTGCCGGTGCGCAGGTAGAACGGCACCCCGGCCCAGCGCCCGGACTGGATCTCGACCTTCATGGCCACGAAGGTCTCGGTCCGGCTCTCGTGGCCGAGCTCGGCGAGGTAGCCCTCGACCGGCTTGCCGTCGACGGCGCCCGCCACGTACTGGCCGCGCACCGTCACCAGCGGGATGTCCTGGCTGGTGATCGGCTTCAGGGCGCGCAGCACCTTGAGCTTCTCGTCGCGGACGGAGTTCGCCTCGAGATTGAGCGGGCTCTCCATGGCGGTGAGGCAGAGGAGCTGCAGGATGTGGTTCTGCAGCATGTCGCGCATCGCGCCCGACGTGTCGTAGTAGCCGGCCCGGCCCTCGACCCCCACCGTCTCGGCGACCGTGATCTGGACGTGGTCGATCACGTCGGAGGTCCAGAGCCGCTCGAAGATCGTGTTGGCGAAGCGGAGCGAGAGCAGGTTCTGGACCGTCTCCTTGCCGAGATAGTGGTCGATCCGGAAGATCTGCGATTCGGGGAAGACCTCGCCGACCGCGTCGTTGATCGCCCGGGCCGATTTCAGGTCCTTGCCGATCGGCTTCTCCAGCACGACGCGGGACTTCTCGCCGACGAGCCCGTGGGCGGCGAGGTTGCGGCAGATCGAGCCGTAGAGGTCGGGCGAGGTGGCGAGGTAGTAGGGCCGGACCTGATCGGGCCGCTCGTCGAGCTTGGCGACGAGGTCGGTCCAGCCGCTGTCGCCGGCCCCGTCCACCGCGACGTAGTCGACGTGGTCGAGGAAGCGGTGGAGCATGTCGTCGGTCAGGTCGGCCGCCGGCACGAAGCGCTTGAGCGCGTCGCGGGCGTGCTCGCGGAAGGCGTGGAGGGACAGCTCCGAGCGCGAGGCGCCGATGATCCGGCTGGTCTCGGGGATCTGGCCGTCGCGGAATCGGTAGAACAGGGCCGGCAGGAGCTTGCGCGCGGTCAGATCGCCGGTGGCGCCGAACACGACGCAGTCGAAGGAAGCGACGGGGATGATCGTGGCCAAGTGCGGCTCCCGGTTGTCGTGCGCTGGTCTCGTGCGGCGGCTGCGTCGCACTGACCTAGCCCGTGTGCAAGGGCTTCGCCAGACGAGGAGCGCCAAGGCCGGGGCAATCTACAGGCGCCACGCTCATCGACAGGGCGCCACGTCTTTGCGAGCGCAGCGAAGCAATCCAGAGCGGCGCGGGGCGAGTCGTCCTGCGCACCGGCCATGAAGGAAGCCTCTGTGCGCGAGCCGGCCGTCTACATCATGGCGAGCCGCCGCAACGGCACGCTCTACACGGGCGTGACCGCGAATCTCGCCAGGCGGGTCTACGAGCACCGGGAGGCGCTGCTTCCCGGTTTCACGAGCCGCTACGCTTGCAAGCGCTTGGTCTGGTACGAGCGCTATCCGACGATGAACGAGGCCATCACCCGCGAGAAGCAGATCAAGGCGGGCTCACGGAAGAAGAAGCTCGCCCTGATCGAGGCGATGAATCCGGACTGGAACGACCTGTATCCCGATCTCGCGTGAACGGGTCCGGCGTCGCGGATTCCTGGATTGCTTCGCTGCGCTCGCAAAGACGGCGTTGTCTGGCTCATCGCGGCCCCCTAGGCCGCCTTCACACACTCCGTCATCACGAGCGGAGCGAAGTGACCCAGGGCAGCGCGAGGCCGCGTGGGTCACCCCGCCATGTACCGCTTGAACGCCTCGGCGTAGTCCGGGTGCCAGCGCGACAGGGCGGGCCGGTTCTCGACGATGTCGCCGGACGCCCAGGCGATCCGCTTCGCGTCCTGGGCGCGGGTGGTCTCGTTGTCCGGGCAGAGGATGTAGAAATCGCCGGCGGCGAGCCGCTCCAGCAGGAAGGTCACGGTCTCGTCGGGCGTCCAGGCGCCGGCGGGCTTCTCGGCGACGCCGCGGGCTTTCGTGAGGCCCGTGTAGACGAAGCCCGGGATCAGCAGGTGGGCCGTGGTGTGGCAGCCCTCCCGGTTGCGCAGCTCGTGGGCGAGCGCCTCGGTGACCGCCTTCACGCCCGCCTTCGAGACGTTGTAGGGCGCGTTGCCCGGCGGGGTGGTGATGCCCTGCTTCGAGCCGGTGACGACGATCGCGCCGGGCCTGCCGCCCGCGATCATGCCGGGCGCGAAGGCGTGGATGCCGTTGACCACGCCGCCGAGATTCGTGCCCAGGATCCGCGCCCAGGTGTCGGCGTCGGAGAACAGCGTTCCGCCGGCCTCGATCCCGGCATTCAGCATCACCAGGGCGGGCGGCCCGCCCTTGGCGACGGCGGCCGCCAGGGCCTCGACGGCGCCCCGGTCCGACACGTCGGTGGGCACGGCGCGCACCTCGACGGCGGCGAGTTCGGCGACGGCGGCCCGGGCCGCGTCCAGGGCCGGGCCCGGCAGGTCGGCGAGCCAGACGTTCATGCCGGCCCGGGCGAAGGCCTGCGCGGCGGCGAGCCCGATGCCGCTGGCAGCCCCGGTGACGACCGCGCTGCGGCCCGGGCTTATCGCGGGGTGCTGGCTCATGACGGATCCTCGGCTGACGGGCGACCATCAGATGGGGCGCCCCGGGCGGAAGGCGAGTTCGCGCCGCATCCCCGCGCGGCCCCCGCGCGGCCCCGGCAGAACCAGCGGATCGCCGCCGCGGCGGCTTCTGCTAGGGTGGCGGGCACGTCACGGAACGAAGCACCCGATGCCCCCTCTCCCGCACCGCCGGTCGATCCTCGCCGGCGCGGCCGCCCTCGGCCTCGCCGGCACGGCGCGCGCGGCCGGCCCGGGCGGGTTCGGTCCCCTCGGCCGGCCGTCCTGGTCGGCCGACAGCCTCCAGGCCGCCGCGGCCGCCAAGGGCCTGACATACGGCTGCGAGGTGCCGTTCCACCGCTTCGACGCGACGCCCGCCTACCGGCAGGCGGTGGCGCGGGAATGCGGCATCCTCGTCTGCGGCACCGAGATGAAGATGGAGGAGGTCCTGCCGGCGCCGGGCAAGACCGACTTCGCCCGCGGCGACGCGATCCTGCGCTTCGCGAGAGGGAACGGCCAGCGCATGCGCGGCCACACGCTCGTCTGGCACGCGGCGCTGCCGGCCTGGGTCGGGCCGCTGCTCGGCCGGGCGAGCGCCGTCCAGGCCGAGGACTTCATGCGGCGCTGGATCGAGACGGTGGCGGGCCATTACCGCGGCCAGATCGTCGCCTGGGACGTGGTCAACGAGATCCTCGGCAACGAGGCCGACCCGGACCGCGGCGGCGGACTGCGCGACTCGCCCTGGCTCGCCTCCATCGGCCCCGGCTACGTCGACCTCGCCTTCCGCATCCTGCACGAGACCGATCCGGCCGCCGCCGGCACGTGGAACGAGGACGCGGTGGAGCAGGGCGTGCCCTGGATGGAGGCCAAGCGCACCAAGGTCCTGCGCCGCCTGGAGGCGATGCGGTCCCGCGGCGTGCCGATCCGGCGCTTCGGACTCCAGTCGCACCTCACCAGCACGATCCCGATCGACCAGGGCCAGCTGCGGCGCTTCCTGCGGGAGATCGGCCAGATGGGGCTCGGCATCGAGATCACCGAGCTCGACATCGACGACCGCGCCTTCCCGTCCGACGTGGCGACCCGCGACCGGATGGTGGCCGACTACGCCCGGCGCTACCTCGACGTGGTGCTGGACGAGCCCGCCTGCCTCGACGTCCTGACCTGGGACATTTACGACCCGGACACGTGGCTGAACGACCACCCCTACCGCAAGCGGCCCGACGGCCTGCCGCAGCGGGCGCTGCCGCTCGACGCGCAGTTCCGGCGCAAGCCCCTGTGGCACGCCGTCAAGGCGGCCTTCGCGGCCGCGCCCGATCACAGCGCCGCCCGCGAGAAGCTCAGGCGGGCGTGACCCCGGCCCGGCGGCCGTCCTCGGCCAGGCTCGGCTCCGGCGGCCGGTCCGCCAGGAGCCGGCGGCGGAGGCGCGCACAGGGGCGCTCGACGAGCCCGTACATGCCCCAGCACCACAGCAGCGTCACCGGGAAGGCCGCCAGCATCAGGCCGACGCCGTGCAGCCCGGGCCGCAGGTGCAGCACCAGGGCCACCACGGTCATGTGCGCGAGGTAGAAGCTGTAGGACCAGAGCCCGAGCCGGCGCATCGGCCGGCAGGCCAGCAGTCGCACCAGAGGTCCCTCGCCGTGCAGCAGGTACGCGAAGGGCACGAACAGGGCGGCGCTCTGGAGCGTGTAGCGCAGGCTCTCCCGGAAGGCGGGATCGCGGACCGCCAGGGTGCCGAGGATCACCGCGAGGCTCGCCGCGACGTGCCAGGGCGCGGGGCGCCACGCGCGGTCGGCCGGGACCACCGGGTTGTTCCACAGCCCGAGGCAGCACCCGAACAGGATCGCGTCGATCCGGGTGTGGGTCCAGCTGTAGTTCAGGCTGTAATCCGGCAGCCGCCAGACGTTGACGCACCGGATCGCCAGGACGGCCGCGCAGAGCCCCAGGCAGGCCAGGGCCGCGCGGCGCGGCCGCAGGCGCCCGAGCCAGAGCAGGAAGACCAGCGGGAAGACGAGGTAGAAGTGCTCCTCGATGGCGAGGCTCCACAGCGGCACCGGCAGCACCGCCTCGGTGCCGAACAGGCCGGGATAGTTCGTCAGGAAGGTCGCCTGCCCGAGGATCGCCGCCGGCGCGACCTGCATCCAGTCGAGCCACCCGGCCGCGTACAGCGCGCCGGAGGCGAGCAGGGTCAGGTACATGGGCGGCAGGATGCGCAGGCTCCGGCGGAGGTAGAAGGCGGGGAGCGACACCGTTCCGGTCCGCGCCCGCTCGATCCGCAGGAGCGTGGTGATCAGGTAGCCGCTGAGGAAGAAGAAGACGGTCACGCCGAAGCCGCCCGGCACCACGTGGCTGTAGCCGCAATGGGCCGCGAACACGATCAGGATGGCGAGCGCCCGCACCCCGTCGAGCTGCGGCAGGTAGGGCATCGTCTTCGGGATCGGATCACCGGAATCCGGCATGCTGGGGACCGATCTCCTGTCCGGGCCTGGGCAGCCGTGGCGGCCCGGCCCTGCGGTGTCCGACGGAACGCTTCGATGAAGGTGTCCTACTCCGTCATCGCGGGCGGCGGGGCCAGCAACGCACGAATGTATGAGCGCGACGTTCACGGCTACCGACATCCGCGACGCCACACGCGGCTGAATCAATTGCGGGATCGTGAATCCCGATCCTGCCCGCTCCCGGGGTCGGAGGAGATTGGTAACCACGCCGGCCCATCATCCGGCCCGGTCGCGCCGCCTGAGCGCGTCGGGAGTGTTGCGTATGGTCCCGGTCCAGCCCCGCCGTCACGCCCGCCCGCACGCCGCGCTGGGTGCGGGCCTGTCCCTGCTGGCCCTGCTCGGAGCGCCGGGCGTCGCCCTGGCGCAGGGGACCGGCGCGGCGCAGGGCGGACCCGCGCCGGCGCCGCCGCTCGCCGTGCCGGTCGCTGTGCCGCCCGCCGCGGGCGAGACCGCGAAGGGCCAGGAGCCCCGCGCACCGGACGCGAAGGGTGAGACGAAGGGCGCGGCCAGCAAGCCGGCGGAGGCCAAGCGGGTCGACGCCAGGCCGGCCGAGACCAGGCCGCCCGAGACCCGGGCGACCGAGACCCGGGCGACCGAGACCCGGGCGACCGAGGCCGCGCCGGAGCCCGTCCCGGCTCAGGGCAAGACCCAGGACGCGAAGGCCCAGGACAGCAAGGCCCAGGACAGCAAGGCGTCGGACGCCCGATCGGCCGAGACCAAGTCCCAGCCGGCCAAGCCTCAGGACGCGGCGAAGAGATCCCGCGAGCCGGCGCCGCTGGTCTACGCCAAGGTCTCCGCCGACCCGAACCCGACGCTGACCCCGCGGACGTTCCTCGACACGCTCCGGGCGGCCGAGCGCTACGCGGCCTTCGCGGAGGCCGGGGGCTGGGAGCGGCTGCCAGACGATCTCGCGCGCCTCAAGCCCGGCGAGCGCCACCCGGCGATCCCCGCCCTGCGCCACCACCTGACGCTGACCGGCGACCTGCCGGCGGATGCCCCCCCGAACGACCGCCTCGACCCGCCCCTGGTGGCGGCGATCGCCGCCTTCCAGGGCCGCCACGGCCTGCCCGACAGCGGTATCCTTGGCCGGCTCACGATCAACGCGCTCAACGTGCCGGCCGCGGTGCGCCAGCGCCAGCTCGCCGCCTCGGCGGCCCGGCTGATGGGCTCGAAATTCCCGTTCGGCGAGCGCTACGTGGTGGTCAACATCCCGTCCGCCGCCGTGGAGGCGGTGGAGAACGGCGCCGTCGCGCGCCGCTACGTCGCGGTGGTCGGCTCCCCCGACAAGGCGACACCGTCCGTCGAGACGCGGATCACCGACATCAACTTCAACCCGACCTGGACCGTCCCGGCCTCGGTGGTGAAGAACGAGATCATCCCGGCGATGCGCAAGAACCCGGGCTACCTCGCCAAGAACCGCATCCGGATCCTGGGCCCGGCGGGCGAGGTCGACCCGACCCGGATCGACTGGGCGGGCCAGAAGGCCGTCAACTACACGCTGCGCCAGGATTCCGGCCTCGACAATTCGCTGGGCCAGGTGCGGATCGACATGCCGAACCGCTTTGCCGTCTACATGCACGATACGCCGGCGAAGTCGCTCTTCGCCGCGAGCGTGCGCTTCCACAGCCACGGCTGCGTCCGGGTCGGACAGGTGAAGGAGCTGGTCGGCTGGCTGCTGCAGGGCACGGACGGCCCCAACGGGCCGGGCACGAGCTGGGGCCCGATCGAGATCGAGACCGGCATCGCCGACGGCGAGCGCCGCGACATCAAGCTCACCAAGCCGATCCCGGTCACCTTCGTGTACCTCACCGGCTTCGCCACGCCGGACGGGAAGGCGCATTTCCGCGACGACATCTACAACCTCGACACGCCGGCGCCCGAGCCCGCCGCCACCGGGGCGATCCCGCCCGCGGCGGGCGCGGACGCGGCGAAGCCGGCCCCCGTCACCGCGCCGGTCCCGCCCCGGCCCGGTGTCGCCCACGACGCGAAGCCGGCTCCCGCGCGGGCTGCCGCGGCCAAGCCCGCGACGGTCAAGCCCGCGACGGCCAAGCCCGCGCCGGTCAGGCCCGCGCCGGCGAAGCCGTCGCCGGAGCGGCCCGCCGCCGAGCACCGCAGTTTGGAATCCGTCGAACCTATCCGCTAAAGCCAACCCAGCCATGCGATTCTCGGCACGCCGGAACATCCCGGCGGGCCGGCCATTGGCCTGCAGAAGGCGCGTCCGCCCCTCCCCGGCGTGACGGAGCGGCGCGCCGAGCCAGCGAATCGCATTGGAGACGACCATGGCCAAGGCCAAGCCGAGCAGCCGCATCGAGAGCGCGCGCCTCAACACCCCGACCGACCTCGATCCGAGCGACGTCCGGACGATCGCCGAGGGCCTGACGGTCCTGAGTTCGGACCTGTTCGCGCTCTACATCAAGACCAAGAACTTCCACTGGCACATGAGCGGACCCCATTTCCGCGACTACCACCTGCTGCTGGACGAGCAGTCGGCCCAGATCTTCGAGATCATCGACGCGGTGAACGAGCGCGCCCGCAAGATCGGCGGCACGGTCCTGCGCTCGCTCGGCCAGGCCAAGAGCCTGACCCGCGTGGCCGACAACGATGCCGAGTACGTCTCGCCCCTCGACATGCTCAAGGAGCTGCGCGACGACAACAAGGCCCTCACCGCCAACATGCGGACGCTCCACGGCGTCACCGACGAGGCCGGCGACGTGGCGACCACCTCGCAGCTCGAGGAGTGGATCGACCAGTCCGAGGAGCGGACGTGGTTCCTCTACGAGACCACCCGCAACGCGACCGACAGCGGCCACTGAGCCGCGCCCCCCGGCACCGGCGCGGCCGGCGCCGGATCGGCCCTCGCCGCTAGAGCCGTTCCCGATCGGGTTGGGACGCAGGCGATCGGCGAGCCCGTGCCGAACGAGGCGCGGGTCCCCTCTCCCGTGCGGGAGAGGGACAGGGTGAGGGATGAGAACAGTCCGGAAGAGTCGC
>NZ_JBKFBI010000097.1:0-22326 GCF_053346095.1 Methylobacterium sp. A52T
GCGGCCCCCGCCCCCCCCCCCGCGGCCCCCCCCTCCCCCACCCCCCCCCCCCCCGCGCCCCCCGGGCCCGCGCCCGTGGGTCAGGCCGCCGGCACGCGGGTCGTTGCCGCCCTCGCGCCGCGCCTCGCCGGGCTCGCCGAGGCGGCCGCGACGGCGGATCTCGACGCGCTCGGTGCCGCCACCTTCCGCCTGGATCTCGGCTCCTTCCGCCACGAGACCCAGTATTCCCGCATCTTCCGATCCTGAGCCCGCAGCATGACCTCCACGAACGGCCCCCTCCGCGTCGGCATCGGCGGACCTGTCGGTTCCGGCAAGACCGCCCTGATGGAGCAGCTCTGCAAGCGCTTCCGCGACCGCTACGAGATCTGCGCCATCACCAACGACATCTACACGAAGGAGGACGCGCGGATCCTCACGGTCGCGGGCGCCCTGCCGGAGGAGCGCATCCTCGGCGTCGAGACCGGGGGGTGCCCGCACACGGCGATCCGGGAGGATGCCTCGATCAATCTCGCCGCCGTCGCCGAGATGAGCCGGCGCTTCCCGAAGCTCGACCTCGTGCTGATCGAGTCCGGCGGCGACAACCTCGCGGCGACGTTCTCGCCGGAACTCGCCGACATCACGCTCTACGTGATCGACGTCGCCGGCGGCGAGAAGATCCCCCGCAAGGGCGGTCCGGGAATCACCCGGTCCGACCTGCTGATCGTCAACAAGACCGACCTCGCGCCGCTCGTCGGCGCCGACCTGTCGGTGATGGAATCCGACACGCAGCGGATGCGCGGCACCCGGCCGTACGTGTTCGCGTCCCTGCGCGAGGGCGCGGGCGCGGACGCGGTGGCGCGTTTCGTCGAGGAGGCGGGCGGCCTTGGCCGCTGAGTCGACGCGCCGGTCCGGGCGACTGGCGCGTCACGTTTCCTAGCGGCCGGCCTCGGCCGAGCGCGCGCGGACCGACGACGTGCTCGGGGTGCCCATGAGCGCGTCCAGGCGGCTCATCCGCGCGTTGAAATCGTTCAGGACGGTCTGGCGCGCCTTGATCGCGGCGCTGGGCTGTGCCTTGGCGGGGGCGTGCCGCGGGCGGGCCTCCGCCTGGACCGCCGGAACGGCGAGGAGCGCGGCCAGCGCCGCGATGGTCAGAGTGCGGGTCATCGTGAAATCCTTCGGCATCCGCCGTGTCGGACGGCGCGACGCTGCGCGAGGATAGGCGCGCCCGGAGCGCGGCCGCGTGCGCGAGCGCACAGCACGCAGACGTGATCGGGACGCGATCGGGATGAGCGCCGATGGGCAATCGCGGCGTTGACAGCGGTCCGTGACTGATTCAACCCGCGATATCGGGGCCTTCTGAACGGTATCGCGCATGCGAAATCTGCGGTGGCTGGCCGCCCTGCCCTTCCTCGGCATCCTGGTCGGCCCGTTCTTCCTGAACCGGGTCGAGCCCTTCGTGTTCGGATTGCCGCTGCTCCTCGCCTGGCTGGTGTTCTGCGTGATCGGAACCTCCGCCGTGATGGGGGTGATCTACCTGACCGACCCTCAGAACCGCGCGCCGGAGGATCCCCGATGAGCATCGCGCTCGTCATCGTGGCGGCCGGCTTCGCGCTGGCGATCGGGCTCGGTCTCTACGCGCGGCTGGGCCGCGAGATGGGGCTGGAGCAGTGGACCGTCGGCGGCCGCGGCTTCGGCACCGCCCTGGTCTTCCTGCTGATGGCCGGGGAGATCTACACGACCTTCACGTTCCTCGGCGGCTCCGGCATCGCCTACGGCAAGGGCGGCCCCGCCTACTACATCCTCTGCTACCTGACGCTCGCCTACGTCACCTCGTACTGGCTGCTGCCGCCGGTCTGGCGCTACGCCAAGCAGCACAACCTCTACACGCAGCCCGACTTCTTCGCGCGCAAGTACGGCAGCCGCGCGCTCGGCATGCTGGTGGCGCTCGTGGGGATCGTCGCCCTCGTCCCCTACCTCGTGCTGCAGTTCAAGGGCCTCGGGATCATCGTCTCGACGGCGTCCTACGGCGCGATCTCGTCGACGACCGCGGTCTGGATCGGCGCGGCCGCGCTCACGGCCTACGTCGTGGTGTCGGGCGTGCACGGCTCCGCCTGGACGGCCGTGATCAAGGACACCAGCATCCTGTTCGTGGTGGTGTTCCTCGGGATCTACCTGCCGGTCCACTATTACGGCGGCTACGAGGGCCTGTTCACGGCGATCGAGGCGGCGAAGCCCGGCTTCCTGGCCCTGCCCGACCGCGGCCAGAGCCCGACCTGGTTCACCACCACGGTGCTGCTCACAGCGCTCGGCGGCTACATGTGGCCCCACACCTTCGCGTCGCTCTACACGGCGCGCGAGCCGGGCGCCTTCCGCCGCAACGCGGTGATCCTGCCGATCTACCAGCTGATCAACCTGTTCGTGTTCGTGATCGGCTTCACCGCCGTGATGCAGGTGCCGGGCCTGACGGGGCCCGACGTCGACCTCTCGCTGTTCAAGCTCTCCCTCGCGACCTTCCCGCCGTGGGTGATCGGGCTGATCGGCGCCACGGGGGTGCTGACCGCCCTCGTCCCGGGCTCCATGATCCTGATCGCCGGCGTCACCCTGGTGGCGAACAACCTCGTCCGGCCGCTGCGCCCCGGCATGGACGACGCCGCGACCGCGCGGCTGTGCAAGATCCTCGTGCCGGTGCTGGCGCTGGTCTGCGTCGGCTTCACCCTGTCGGGCGGCGACACGATCGTGCAGCTCCTGCTCATGGGCTACAACTTCGTGACGCAGCTCTTCCCCTGCTTCATCACCAGCCTGATGCGCCGCAATCCCCTCGACCGCCGCGCCGCCATCGCCGGCATCGTGGCGGGCGTGGCCACCGTGGCGGCGACGGTCCTCTCCGGGTTCAGCCTGGCGAAGCTGCCGGTCCTGGGACCGCTCCAGGACGTGAATGTCGGCATCGTGGCGCTGGTGGTGAACATCGTCGTGACGGTCGCCGTCGCGCAGATGGTGCGCGGGGGCGCGACCGCGGCGCAGGCCGCGGAGTGACGCCGCTCAGCCCTGTCCGCGGCGGGCGGTCAGCCAGGACGCCAGCAGCACCGCGACGCTCACCAGCCCGACGAGGAGGGTCGAGGCCGCGTTGATCTCCGGGTTCACGCCGAGCCGGACCTGGCTGTAGAGCCGCATCGGCAGGGTGGTGGAGCCCGGGCCGGAGACGAAGCTCGCGATTACCAGGTCGTCGAGCGACAGGGTGAAGGCGAGGAGCGCGCCGGCCGCGAGGGCGGGCGCGAGCAGCGGCAGCGTCACGGTCATCAGCACGCGCGCCGGCGCCGCCCCGAGATCGGCCGCGGCCTCCTCGAGGGACCGGTCGAGTCCGCGCAGGCGCGCGCCGACCACCACCGCCACGAACCCGGTGCAGAAGGTCGTGTGCGCGATGACGATCGTCGCGAGGCCGCGGTCCAGCCCGATCCCGATGAACATGAGCAGGAGCGACAGCCCGATCATCACCTCCGGCATCACGATCGGCCCGAAGACGAGACCCGTGAACAGGGCGCGACCGCGGAAGCGGCCCTGCCGCTCCAGGGCGAGCGCGGCCAGCGTCCCCAGGATCGTGGCGAGCAGGCTCGCGAGGACAGCGACCTTCAGGGAGACCCAGGCGGCCGACAGGAGCGGCGCGTCGGCGAGCAGGGCGCCGTACCAGCGGGTCGAGAACCCGCCCCAGACCGTCACCATCGGCGAGGCGTTGAACGAGTACACGATCAGCACCGCGATCGGCCCGTAGAGGAAGCCCAGGCCGGCCACCAGGGCGGTGCGGGTCACCCAGCTCACGGCGCCTCGCCCTCGCCCGCGCGCAGGCTGTCCCGGAACAGCACCACCGGTCCGATGACGATGGCGAGGATCAGCACGGCGACCGCCGCGGCGAGCGGCCAGTCGCGATTCGAGAAGAACTCGCTCCAGAGCACCCGGCCGAGCATCAGCGTCTCCGACCCGCCGAGCAGGTCCGGGATGACGAACTCGCCGACCATCGGGATGAAGCAGAGCCCCGCGCCGGCCGCGATCCCGGGCAGGCTGAGCGGCACGGTCACGGTCCAGAACACCCGGCTCGGCGAGGCGCCGAGATCCGCCGCGGCCTCGCGCAGGGTCGGATCGAGGCGGTTCATCACCGCGTAGAGCGGCAGCACCATGAAGGGCAGGTAGGCGTAGACGAGCCCGACGATCACCGCCGCGTCGGTGTTGAGGATCGTCAGCGGCGCGTCGATCAGGCCGAGCCGGCGCAGGGCGAGATTGAGCAGTCCCTCGGGCTTCAGGATCGCGATCCAGGCGTAGATCCGGATCAGGAAGCTCGTCCAGAACGGCACGATCACCAGCGCCACGAGGAGCGGCTGCCAGCGGGACGGCGCCCGCGCCAGGGCGTAGGCGAGCGGCGTCCCGAGGGCGACGAGGAGCAGGCTGGCGACGCCCGCGTAGGTCAGGGAGCCCAGGGCGGCGTCGCGGTAGAGGGGGTCGGCGGCGAGCGTGAGGTAATTGTCGAAGTTCAGGGCTTCGAGGAAGGCCGACCAGCCGTCGAGCCCGCCGCGCCAATCGAGCAGCGGCAGGTAGGGCGGGATCGCCGTCGCCGGCTCCGAGAGGCTGATCTTCAGGGTGATGACGAAGGGCAGCAGGAAGAACGCCGCCAGCCACAGGAAGGGCGGCAGGCGCGCCAGACGGTCGAACAGCCGGCCGCGCTTCCGGACGCGCGCGGACCCGGCCTCCGTTCGCCCGGTCGCGCGGTCGGCCTCCGCTCCCGCGGCCCTCATGCCGGCAGGATCACGGCGACGTCGGCGGGGAAGCTGGCCCGTGCGTCCGAGCCCGGCGCCGCGGCGGTCTCCGCGGGCCGCCCGCTCGCCCGCAGCGTCGCGCCGTCGGGCAGGCGCAGCGTCCGGCGCACCCGGTCGCCCAGGAACACGGCGTCGGCGACGACCACCGGCAGCCCCTCGGCGCCCAGCACCACGTCCTCGGGCCGCACCGCCACCACGACCGCGGCCCCCTCCGCGAGCGCGGCCTCCGCGACGCCCCGCACGGGGCCGTGCGCGGTCTCGACCGTGCGGACCGTGTCGGCGCCCCCGGCGCCGATCCGGCCGGGGATGAGGTTCACGTCGCCGAGAAGGCCGGCGACGAAGCGGCTCGCCGGGCGGCGATAGAGGTCGGCCGGCGGCCCGACCTGGATCAGGCGGCCCGCCTCCATGACGCCGATCCGGTCGGCGAGCATCATCGCCTCCTCGGGATCGTGCGTGACGACCACGAAGGCGGTGCCGAGGCGGCGCTGGACCGCGCGCAGCTCGCCCTGCGTCTCCTCGCGCAGGCCGCGGTCGAGCGCGCCGAGCGGCTCGTCGAGCAGCAGCAGCTTCGGCTCCCGGGCGAGCGCCCGGGCCAGGGCGACCCGCTGGCGCTGGCCGCCCGAAAGCGTCTCCGGGCGACGGTCGCCGAATCCGTCCAGGCGCACGAGCTTGAGCAGCTCCGACACGCGCTCCGCCACGGCGGAGCGGGCGAGGCCCTTCAGCCCGTAGCCGATATTGCCGGCCACGCTCATGTGCGGGAACAGGGCGTAGGACTGGAACATCATGTTGACCGGCCGCCGATGGGGCGGCAGCGCGGTGAGATCCTGCTCGCCCAGCAGGATCCGCCCCGAGGTCGGGCTCTCGAAACCCGCGATCATGCGCAGGAGTGTGCTCTTGCCGCAGCCGGACGGGCCGAGCAGGCAGAAGAACTCCCCCGCCTCGAGGTCGAGGGACACGGCGTCGACGGCCCGATGGGTGCCGAAGCGCTTGGTCAGCTCCTCCAGCCGCAGGCGCGGCGCAGGCCCCTCGGACAACGGATCAGGAATCCTCGCGCAGCGCCTCGGCCACGCGCGCTTCCAGGAGGTCGGGCCGGCGCAGGACCAGGGCGCCGCGGGTGCGGTCGACCAGTCCCTCCGCCGCCATCGCGGTGAACTCCCGGGTCACCTGCTCGCGGCGGCAGCCGATCCGCGCGGCGAGCACGTGGTGGTAGGGCGGCGGCGAGACCACCCGCTCGCCCGCCGTGCCGGCCCGCGGCACGGAGAGGCGGAGCAGCTCGGCGTAGAGCCGGTGCTTCAGGTCGAGCAGGGCGTGCTCCATGAGCCGCGTGTTCAGCTCGCGCACACGCTTGGCCAGGAGGCGGAACAGCCGGTCGGCGATCGCCTCGGAGGCGAACACGATCTGCCGGAAGACCGCCGCCGGCACCACGCAGACCTCGCCGCGCGTCAGCGCCGTGACGTTGGCCGAGCGGCCGATCCCGTCGATGGCGGCGAGCTCGCCGAAGAAGGCCCCGCCCCGCATCTCGCCCAGGATGACTTCCTTGCCGGACTGGGTGCGGTTCAGGATGCGGACCTCGCCGGAGGCGATGAAGTACACGTCGGTGGAGATATCGTCGAAGTCGACGAGGACCTCGTTCTCGTCGAAGCGGCGCCAGTGGCAGCGGGGCTCGTAGGGGCTGAGCTCGATGCCGGGATCCTTGAAGAAAGGTATTGTCCCCAACCGCGCCATCGATCGTGTTCCCTCAACTCCGGCCTCCGTCCCTGCCCTGACGGGGGCCGGCCAGCAGATCTGGGGACGGGAGCAGCCCGCACAGTGAAGCCGCGCCCCGCCGGGGCGGTGCTGGATCGATCGGGCGCCGCAATCGTGACGGTCGCGGGCGGGGCGGTCAAGCCGCGTCCCGATGAACAGGAGTTTATTAGCGTGGATCAGGTATCAGGGCTAAATTCCTGGCCCGCCGAGGCGGGCAGTATCGATGCATCAAGACGTACCTTTCCCGCGCTCGACATCCTCCACCGGTCCCCGCCAGCAGGCGACGCTCGCGCGCCCCTTCGAGCGTTCGGGCCGCAGCCTCCATTCCGGGCGGCACGCCACGGTCCGCGTCAGCCCCGCCCCGGCCGGCCACGGCATCGTCTTCCGCCGCCACCTGAGGGACGGACGGGCGGTCGACGTGCCCGCCCACTGGCACTACCGGGAATCGCAGCCGCTCTCCTCGGCGCTGCGACGCGACGGCGTCCTCGTGCGCACGATCGAGCACCTCATGGCCTCGCTCAGCGCGCTGCGGATCGACAACGTGCTGGCCGAGATCGACGCCGACGAGTTGCCGATCTTCGACGGGAGCGCGACGCCCTGGTGTGAGGCGATACGGATCGCGGGTCGGCGCGAGCAGAGCCTGCCCTGCCGGGTGATCCGCCTGCTGCGCACGGTGGCGGTCGAGAACGGGCGGCGCCGCCTCGAGATCGAGCCGGGCCCGGGCCTGCACATCACCGGCCACGTCGCGCTGGCGCATTTCGGATCGATCGACTGGTCGGGCGCGATCACGCCGGACTCCTTCGAGCGGGAGATCGCGCCGGCCCGCAGCTTCGGGCGCTACGCGCGGGCCATGGCAGGCCGCGCCTACGGCTACCTGATGCGGAACGACTTCCTGCAGGGCGTCTCGCCCCGCTCGGCAGCGCTGCTGGTGCGCGGGCACGTGCTGGGCGGGATGCGCGTCCCCGGCGAGCCGGTCCGCCACCGCATCCTCGACCTCGTCGGCGACCTCGCGCTGGCGGGCCACCCGGTCGAGGGCCGGATCTCGGCGTTCCACACGGGGCACGAGCTGAACCACGCCCTCGTCACCGCCCTGATGCGGGACGGCAAGGCCTGGGAACTCGTCTGAGGGTCGGGTTCAGGCGGAGGCGCGGCGGGGCGTCTCGCAGGCGACCGCGACCGCGCCGAAGGCGCGGACGAGGTCCGCATCGAGCTTCGTCCCCATCGACTCGAGGATGGCGTAGGCCTCGCGCGGGGCCTTCGGCGCCTTGTAGGGGCGGACCTCGATCAGCGCGGCGAAGATGTCGGCGATGGTGATCAGCCGGACGAGGTCGGGGATCTGCTGCCCGCGCAGCCCGTCCGGATAGCCCGACCCGTCGAGATACTCGTGGTGCGAGCGGACCACCGACAGGGTCAGCGCGTCGTAGTCGCCCGTGAGCAGCATCTCGTGTCCGAGCGCCGGGTGGCGCGCCATCTCGGCGCGCTCCGTCGGCGTCAGCGGCGCGGGCTTGTTCAGGATCGCGAGGGGAATCTTGGCCTTCCCGATGTCGTGGAGCAGCGCGCCTTTGACGAGGTAGCGCGAATCCGCCTCGTTGAGCCCCAGGACGCGCGCGAACTCGGCCGCGATTCCGGCCACGCTCAGGCAGTGCCGGTGCGTGACGTCGTCGAAGCTCGCCACGACCCTGAGCCATTCGCGCACCTTGGCCTCGCGGATCGCCTGGTTGACCAGGTCGGCGCCGTTCTCGACCAGCGCGGCCGGGGGCGCCTGATCGGCACGGAACAGGCTGACGAAGGCCGAGCGGGCCTCGTTCACCTGCTCGCGCCAGTTGCCGGTCTGCGGCGGGGCCTTGGCGGCTCCGATCAGGGTCGCGACCGCGTTCAGCAGCATGACGTTGACCGCAGCGGCCGGCATTGCGCGGGTCGCGCCGAGGGCGGTGGCCTGGATCTCGCCGCGGCCGAGGTTGCCGTGGATCAGGGCCAGGAACGGGATGCCGGGCTCGCGCGCCGTGGACAGCGCCTGGCGCAGGCGCCGCACGGATTCGGAGGTCAGCGCGCTGACGTCGCTGATGATCAGCGCCGCCCCCCGCGGCGGGACGGCGTCGCCGTAGAGGTCGTGCAGCACAACGGGCGTGACGCCGCCGAGATTGCGCGCGAGCCTCTCCGCGCGCTCGACATCGTCGGTCAGGATCAGGGTCTGGCCCAAGATTCCCCCCTGTGGCTCGCCCCCGCCCGGGCGCTTCGCCGGCTCGCGTGCCGACGTTCTAGAGCCGATGAACGCACTATCAGCGTCTATTTGCACAGCACTCGCCGCAGGTTTGACGGCATTCCGTTAAAAATCCGACAGCCGAAGCTGATGTTTCAAGCTTAAAATAGGCGTCGCGTTGTGTCGGGGGGCGTCACGGGGCCGCCGGCCAGCCCGCGCGACGGCGGCGCTTGCCTCGCGGCGTCCGGACCGCCAGAACGCCGGCATGCTGCGTGTCAACGACCTCACCTATCGCATCGGCGACCGTCTGATTCTCGATTCCGCGAGCTTCACGATCCCGGAAGGGGCCCGCGTCGGGCTGGTCGGGCGCAACGGGGCCGGCAAGACCACCCTGTTCAAGGCCATTCTCGGAGACTTGCCGGTCGACGCGAAGTCGGTGTCGCTGCCCAAGGGCATGCGGATCGGCGCCGTCGCCCAGGAGGCGCCGGCCGGACCGGAGACGCTGCACGCGGTCGTGCTCGCCGCCGACACGGAGCGCGCCCGCCTGATGGCGGAGGCCGAGCACGCGGACGGTCTGCGCCGGGCCGAGATCGAGACGCGGCTCGTGGATATCGGCGCCCACTCGGCGCCGGCCCGGGCCGCCGCGATCCTGCACGGGCTGGGCTTCGACGCGGCGGCCCAGGCGCGGCCCTGCGCCGACTTCTCCGGCGGCTGGCGCATGCGCGTGGCGCTCGCCGCCGTCCTGTTCTCGGAGCCGGACCTGCTGCTCCTCGACGAGCCGACCAACTACCTCGACATCGAGGGCACGCTCTGGCTGTACGATTACCTGGAACGCTACCCGCGCACCGCGATCATCATCAGCCACGACCGCGACCTGCTCGACACCAGCGTCGACCACATCCTGCACCTCGACCGCGGCAAGCTGGCGATCTACCGCGGCGGCTACACCAGCTTCGCCAAGCAGCTCTCGGAGAAGCGCGTCCTCCAGGCCAAGGCGAAGGCCAAGCAGGATGCCGAGCGCGCCCACCTGCAGAGCTTCATCGACCGCTTCAAGGCCAAGGCCACCAAGGCGCGGCAGGCGCAGTCGCGGATGAAGCGGCTCGCCAAGATGGAGCCGATCGCCGCGCTCCTCGAGGACGACGTGCCGGTGATCCACCTGCCGAGCCCGGAGAAGCCGCTGTCGCCGCCGATCGTCGCCATGGAGCGCGTGAAGGCCGGCTACGGGGACCGGATCGTCCTGACCGGCCTCGACCTCAGCCTCGCGCCGGACGACCGGGTCGCGCTGCTGGGCGCGAACGGCAACGGCAAGTCGACCTTCTGCAAGCTGATCGGCGGCCGGCTCGGGCCGGTCGCCGGCGAGGTGAAGCGCTCCTCCAAGATGGAGGTCGCCTACTTCGCCCAGCACCAGCTCGACGAGCTGCGCCCCGCCGAGAGCGCCTACGCGCATGTCCGGACCCTGATGCCGGATGTCCCCGAGGCGAAGGTCCGCAGCGCGACGGCGCGGCTCGGATTCGGCGCCAACAAGGCCGACACGCCGGTCGAGAAGCTGTCGGGCGGCGAGAAGGCGCGGCTGCTCATGGGGCTCGCGGCCTTTCACGGCCCGCACCTCCTGATCCTCGACGAGCCGACCAACCACCTCGACATCGAGAGCCGGCAGGCCCTCGTGGAGGCGATCAACGACTACGAGGGCGCCGTCATCCTCGTCTCGCACGACCGGTTCCTCGTCGAGGCCTGCGCCGACCGGCTCTGGCTGGTCGCGGACGGCACGGTGAAGACCTTCGACGGCGACATGGACGATTACCGGCGCTTCGTCCTGTCGGGGCCCGAGCGCGAGGTCGAGCGCGACTCAGAGCCCTCCGGCGGCCAGAAGGCCGAGGCGCGCCGCGCCGGCGTCGAGCGCCGCGCGGCCCTCGCGCCCCTGCGCAAGCGGCTGGAGGCGATCGAGGCGCGGATGGCCAAGCTGACCGCGGCCATCCAGAAGATCGACGCGGCCCTGGAGGACGGGTCCGCGTTCCGGGAGAACGCCGCCAAGGCCGGCGAGATCGCCAAGATGCGGTCGGACGCCGCGACCGCGCTCGCCGCCGCCGAGGAGGAGTGGCTGACGGTCAGCGCGGAGATTGAGGCGGCCTGACGGGGCCGCCTCACACCGCGCCTTCGATCGCCCGCTCCAGGATGTCGACCCCGAGGTCGATCTCCGCGTCCGTGGCCGTGAGCGGCGGGGCGATGCGGAACACGCCGCCCATGCCGGGCAGCTGCACGATGTTCATGCTCAGCCCGAGCTCGAGGCAGCGCCGCGTGATCGCGTCGCCGAGCTCCGGGGCCGACACTTTCGTGTCCCGGTCGGCCACGATCTCCACGCCCTGCAGGAGGCCGCGCCCGCGCACGTCGCCGATGCAGGCGAAGCGCTGCTGCAGCGCCCGCAGCCGCGCCGCGAGCCGCGCGCCGGCCGCCTCGGCCCGGCCGACCAGCCCGTCGCGCCGGACGATCTCCAGCACCTTGAGGCCGACCGCGGCGGGAAGCGGGTCGGAGACGTGCGTCGTGTAGAACAGGAAGCCGCGGGCGTGGCAGAGATCCTCGATCTCCGGCGTGGTCAGGACCGCCGCGAGGGGCAGGCCGGCGCCCAGGGTCTTCGACAGGGTGAGGATGTCGGGCACCACCCCGTCGCGCTCGCAGGCGAACATCAGGCCGGTGCGCCCGATGCCGGTCTGGGCCTCGTCGAGGATCAGCAGCATGCCCCGCTCGTCGCACTTGCGCTTGAGCGCCGCGAGGTAGCCGGGCGGCAGTTCGAGGATGCCGCCGGAGCTGAGGATCGGCTCCGCCAGGAAGGCGGCGAGGTTGCCGGTCGACTGCCGGTCCACCAGCGCGAAGGCGTAGTCGAGCTCGGTCTGCCAGTCGGCGGCCCCGTCTCGCGCGAAGGTCGGGCGGTAGGCGTTCGGGGCCGGGATCGCGAAGGACCCGACGGGGGCCGGGCCGTAGCCCTTGCGGCCGGCGCTGTAGGTGGCCGAAGCGGCCCCCGCCGTCATGCCATGCCACGACTGCGCGAAGCTGACGATCTCCCAGCCGCCTGTGGCGAGCTTGGCCATGCGCAGGGCGGCCTCGTTGGCCTCGGCGCCGGTGGTCAGGAGAAGCGCGCGCTCCAGCCCGCCGGGGGCGAGGCCGGCCAGCGCGGTCGCGAGGTCGACCACCGGCCGGCTCAGCATGCCGCTGAACAGGTGATCCAGGCGCCCGACATGGTCGGCGACGACGGCAGCGATCTCGGGATGCCCGTGACCCAGGATCGCGCTCATCTGGCCGGAGGTGAAGTCGAGGATCTTCCGGCCGTCCGCGTCGTAGACGAAGCTGCCCTCCGCGCGTTCGATGATGACCGGCGCGAAGGCGCCGCCGTAGCGCACGAGGTGCCGGCGCGCGCGCGTCCAGAAGTCGGGGTCGTCGTTCCGCGTCGTCATCGATCCGGGTCCCGTGGCAGGCCCCGCCATGCTAGGACCGCCCGCAACCCCAGAGAAGCTTATAGTTCTGAACCGAGGGTTCAGCGATCCTGATGGCCCGCAGCCTCGACATCGACCTCCTGCGCAGCTTCGCCACGGTGGCGGAGACGGGCGCGCTGAGCCGGGCCGCCGAGCGGGTCGGGCGCAGCCAGGCCGCCCTCAGCATGCAGATGAAGCGGCTGGAGGATCTGGTCGCGCAGCCGCTACTGCGACGGACCGGGCGCGGGGTGGCGCTCACGGTCCAGGGCGAGCGCCTCCTCGTCCACGCGCGCCGGATCCTGGCCTCGCACGACGACGCGGTGGCGGAACTGTCCGGTGGGCGCCTCAACGGCACGCTCAGGTTCGGCTGCCCGGACGATTACGCGCAGGCCTTCCTCCCCACCCTGCTGCGCGGCTTCGCGCACCTGCACCCCGACGCGGCGATCGAGGTGGTCTGCGGCGCGACGCCCCGTCTGGAGGACCGGCTCGCCCGCGGCGGGCTCGATCTGGCCCTCGTCTCGGTCCCGCTGGCGGCCGGGCGGGAGATCCTGCGGCGCGAGGACCTCGTCTGGGTGGCGCCGCGCGGCGCCGCCGCGCCGTGGCCCGACCCGCTGCCGCTCGCGCTCGGCGATCCCGACACGCTCGACCACCGGGCGGCGCGGGCCGCCCTCGAAGCGGGCGGGCGCGCGTACCGGATCGCCTACGCGAGCGGCAGCCTGTCCGGGCTGCTGTCGGTGGCGCGCTCCGCCCAGGCGGTCGCGGTCCTCACCCGCGCCGCGGTCCCGCCCGACCTGCGCGTCCTGAGCCGCGGCAGCGGCCTGCCCGCGCTGCCGCGGATCGGCCTGACGATCCGCCTGGACGAGGCGCACGCCGCGCCGCTGACCCGCGCCTTCGCCGCCCACCTGCGCGCGGTGCTGCCGACGCTCTGATCGCGCCTGCGCGCCGCGCGCTAGAGCCGTTCCCGATCGGGTTGGGACGCAGGCGATCGGCGAGCCCGTGCCGAACGAGGCGCGGGTCCCCTCTCCCGCACGGGAGAGGGGGGCTGGCGCGGCTGGCGAGACCGGGCTCGCCGTCCTTCCCGACCGTTGCAACATGGTCGGATACGGCTCTGGTTCGTCCGAGTGGCCAGACCCGGTCCGGACGCGGCCGTCCCGAGCCGGTCGGGCCTGTCCCTAGCCCTCCGCGGACGGCTTCCGCCAGACGACGACGATCTCGTCGTTGTCGACGTTGATCCAGTTGATGTGGGTGCGTGGGTGGGCTTGGCGGATCGTCTCGAAATGCGCGCTGTTGCAGAGCAGGTAGATGTCGCTCCCCGTGTCGTTTAAACCGGCCTCTGCCTCGCGCAGGACGGAGCGGAGGCTCGGACCCGGCAATTGCACGGCCCGGAACCGCCGGCCGGCCACGTCCGGAAAGGCCAGGCTCCAGGCCGCCGTGACCCGCGGGCTGTCGTACGCCACGACTGTGTCGGCGCCGACGAGCCGGGACGGGCTGTGATCCAACCGGACATCCTCGCTCCAGTTGCGATTGGCGGCGCCGATCGTCTTCGTCGTCTCCGGCGACACGACCGGGGTCGTCGCCGTGGCCGTCGCCATCGCGGCGGCCACGACCTGCGTGCCCCGCCGGTCGGTCACGTCGAGCGCGGCGTCGATCACCTGGATGCGGTTCTCGACGAGCGCGAAGACGGCCCCGGCCGCCTCCGGCGTGAGCGTGTAGATCGACCGCGGATCCGGCGCCGCGACGGGCTTCACGTCGCGCGCCGGGGTGAGCGCGATCGCCTCGCCGGGCGGCGCCTTCTGTGCGGCCGCCGTGAGCGCGGCCATCGGAGGTACGTAATCCATCGCGCAGTCTCCAGCTTTCGACCCGATGCGGAACCCGGCCTCAGACCCGCGCAGCGCCGTCGCCCGCGCATCGGCCGGTTGCCGACGGCCATGCGGGCGTGAATCGACGACCGTCGCGGCGATGCGGAGGAGCGCCACTGCGGGCATGCCGCGGCTGCGCCGTCCGAGCGGCTCGGACCGAGGCCGGTTGTCCGGGCAGGTCGGTCGGGAGCGCGCCGCGCCCGTCGGAGCGGCCGCTGACGCGGAGTCACGGCGAGAGAGAGGGTCCACCTCGGTCATCGGGGGCCTGCCGGTCCTCATGACCGCGAGCGCCCAGTCCGCGAGCTTCATGCTTCGTTGAATCGGATTTGTATCCAACGACTTGACTCTGTCAACGGCGCGCAGGTTGAATCGTCTCCGTGACAGAGTTTCGTGGCCGCGCATATTGCGGCGACATCTTTGGAATTGGGCGGCCTTTGTACGCGTTGCTTCCGCTTTTTTTCCAGAGATGGCGGGCGGCGCTCCGAATAATCGAGATCATCGAGCGGGTCCCTCCGGGCCCGGTCGATCCACAGGCGGCGCGCGTCGCCGTGAGCCGCGGCTCCGCCGTGCGGGTCGCGCGAGCCGTCCCGCGGTCCGCACCGCGAGGGGGCTCCTCCCGAAGGACGCGATCGGCGGTCCCGGCCCGCGAGATCCGCACGGGTGCGGTGTTTGCCCGCGGCCCGCGGACATGCGAGAGAGGCCGGATGTTGACCGTCGATAGCCTCTGGCGCGCGCGGCACCGGCTCGCGCAGTTCGGGAAGAAGCGGACCGGCTCGCCGCGCATCCTCGTGATCGGTGTCTGCCAGGCCGGATCCATCGCCAAGACGATGCGCTACCTGCTGCCGCACGCCCAGGTGGATTTCGTCTCGGCCTTCACGGCGTCCCGCCGGTTCCCGCGGCTCGCCGACCTGATGGCGCACGCGGACGGCTACGACCACGTCTTCACCAGCATCTACCTGCCCAAGTTCAAGGGCGGCGGCACGATCGACACGCTGCGGACGCACCCGAAGGTCCGTCTGATCCCGACCATCGTGTTCAGCGCCTACCATCCCGACCTCGTCCACGTGGGCGTTCAGGATCACGTCACGCTGAACGGCCTGATCTCGGGTCCGATGGGGCACTCGCACTCCGCGATCACGCTGTTCGCCTACCTGTCGGGCTTCTCGCAGGCGCAGGCGCTGCGGCTGTTCTCCGAGCCGGTCTTCGAGCGCCTCGGATACTTCAATCTCTGGGACGAGTCGGTCGCGTACCTGCGCGGCCTCGGCGTCCAGGCCGGGTACGATCTCGACACGCACCTCACGCGCTGGGCGCGTCGGGGCTGCTTCATGCACTCGATCAACCACACGAAGCTCTACGTGGTGGCCGACCTCGCCCGCGGCCTGCTGACCCGGGCCGGCGTGCCCTTCGAGGAATGCGACCTCGACGCGTTCCTCCCGGACGATCTCGGCGGCCAGGGCAGCTGGCCGGTCTATCCGGAGATCGCCCAGCATTACGGCGTGCCCGGCAGCGCCCTGTTCTTCAAGGCGGAGACGCGCCGGTCCGGCCCCGCGCGCACGATGAGCCGGCCCGAATTCGTCGCCGCCTCCTACGCGAACTACGACCGCCGCGAGCGGAAGCTCCTGATCTCGCAGCGCGTCCAGGGCTGGCTCAACGACGCGCCGACGGTGGACTTCCTGCGCGAGGCCGCGGGCCGGGGCGAGTCGCCGGCGCGGCCGGCGAGCCGGGCCCCGGCGGTGAATGCCGGCAGCCTCGCCGGCCACGCCTCGTAGCGTCCGGAAGGGCACTTCCCCGCGGGCCCGGCGTTGTCGCGCACGGCCCGCCGTCGCGGGAAGGACGTCGAGGTGTTCCGATGAGTTCCGTGTCCCGCCATCGCACCGGTCGCGCCGCGACCGCGGCGGCCCTGACGCTCGCCGGCTCGGCGGCGGCCCTGGTCGGCTGGAGCGCGCTGGCGGTGGACCGGCGGATGACCCTGCCGCCCGCCCTGCCGGGCCGCCACGAGCGGATCCGGACCCGCCGCGCCGGCGCGCTGTCGCTCTACGGCTCCGCTGAGGCCGAGGGCGTGCCGCTCCTGCTGATCCACTCGATCAACGCGGCGGCCAACGCCTACGAGGTCCGGCCGCTGTACCTGCGCTACCGCGGCACGCGCCCGGTCTACGCCCTGGAACTCCCGGGTTTCGGCTTCTCGGAGCGCTCGCGCCGCCGCTACACGCCGCGCCTGATGGTGGAGGCGATCCACGCGGCGGTCGACGAGATCCGGAGCCGGCACGGCGGATGGGCAATCGACGCCCTCGCCCTGTCGCTCTCGTGCTCGTTCCTGGCGCGGGCGAGCCTGGAGCGGTCCGACGCCTATCGCAGCCTCGCGCTGGTGAGCCCGACGGGATTCGACGCCCGCCTCTCCGGGGAGGGTCCGCCGGACGGCCACCGCGGCCGCGACTGGCTGCTCCGCGTCCTAGACCGCCCCCCTCTCGGGCGTCCCCTCTTCGACGCGCTGGTCACGCGGCCGAGCATGCGGTTCTTCCTGGAGAAGACCTTCGGTTCCTCCGAGATCGACGAGGGCTCGCTCGCCTACGATCACGCCTCGGCTCACCAGCCCGGTGCCGAGCACGCCCCGTACTGCTTCATCGCGGGCCACCTGTTCCCCACCGACGCGACCCGCCTCTACGAGCGCCTCCGCCTCCCGGTCTGGATGGTGCACGGGGAGCGCGGCGACTTCGTCGACTACCGGCTGGTGCCGCGGGTCGCCGACCGGCCGAACTGGCGCGTCGACACCCTGCCGACCGGCGCGTTCCCGCATTTCGAGCGGCCGGAGGCGGTGGCGGCCGGCTACGACGCGTTCCTGGCGAGCATCATCCGCCTGCCGGCCGCGCGACCGGCGTGATCCGTCAGCGCGCCCGCGGGACACCGGCGCGCAGGCGCTCGCAGGCCGGCGGGTCGAGGTCGCGCCGGCCGCCGAACGACGAGGTCGTGTAACGGAGGCCGCAGCGATCCGCGTCGGTGGACCCGGTGCGCGCCCGTCCGTAAGGATGGAGACGCCGCCCGGAGCGGCGTCCGTGTTGGAATCCGATGATCGACCTGACCCTCGAGGCCGCCCGCACCGTCGTCGACACCGCCCTTCGGGAGGCGCGCGCCCGCAACCTCAAGCCCCTCGCCGTCGTCGTCTACGATGCCCGCGGCGCGCTGAAGGCGGTCGCGGTCGAGGACGGCACGTCCCTGCGCCGGGCCGAGATCGCGAGTGGCAAGGCCAACGGTGCCCTGGCGCTGGGCCTCGGCTCCCGGGCGATCCACGCGCGGGCCGAGCAGCAGCCCTACTTCGTCGCCGCCGTGACGCACCTCGCCGGGCCCGACGCCCTCGTGCCGGTGCCGGGCGGCGTGCTGATCCGCTCGGGCGAGGGACGCCTCCTCGGCGCGGTCGGCATCTCCGGGGACACCTCCGACAACGACGAGATCTGCGCGGTGGCGGGGATCGAGGCGGCCGGCCTGAAGCCGGACACCGGCGCCTGACCGTGCGCCCGCGCCGGCGCGACTGGCTGGTCGGCGCGTTCGCCCTCGCGGCCGTGCGGCCCGCCCGCGCGGCCGACGCGCTCTACCGCCGCGGCAACGACGCCGATCCCGAGACGCTGGACCCGCACCGCTCGTCCACGGTCGCGGAGGCGCACATCCTGCGCGACCTCTGCGACGGGCTGCTCACCTACGACAACCGGGGCACGATCATCCCGGGCGCCGCGCGCGCCTGGTCGATCTCCGAGGACGGGGTGAACCTGCGGTTCGACCTGCGCCCCGACGGCCGCTGGTCGAACGGCGAGCCGGTCACCGCCGACGACTTCGTCTACGCGTTCCGCCGGATGCTCGATCCGGCCACGGCGGCGAAATACGCCGAGATCCTGTTCCCGATCCGCAACGCCGCCGCCGTGAACCGCGGCGAGACGCCGGCCGACGCCCTCGGCGTCGCCGCCGAGGCGCCGCTCCGGCTCGCGATCGCGCTGGAACAGCCGACGCCCTACATCCTGGAGCTCCTGACCCACCAGACCGCGCTGCCGGTCCACCGCGCCTCGGTTGAGCGCTACGGCGACAGCTTCACCCGGCCGGGAAACCTCGTGACCAACGGACCCTACCGGCTCGCCGACCGCGTGCCGGGCGGCGCGATCACGCTGGAGGCCAACCCGCACCATCCGGACGCCGCGAGCCTCGCGATTCCGCGGGTCGCCTTCCTGCCGACGCCCGACATCGCTGCCGCGGTGCGCCGCTACGCCGCCGGCGAGATCGACTCGCTCTCCGACCTGCCCGTCGACCAGATCGCCGACCTGCGCCGCCGCTTCGGGCCGCAGGTGGTGCTCGGCCCCTCGCTGGGGCTCGCGGCGCTGGTGGTGAACACCCGCAAGGCGCCGTTCTCGGACCGCCGCGTCCGCCGGGCGCTGTCGCTCGTGATCGACCGCGAGTACCTCGCCGACGGCCTCAACGGCGGCACCATGAGCCCGGCCTACTCCCTGTGCCCGCCCGGCCTCGACAATTACCGCACGCCCCCCGAGACCGAGGGCCGCCTCGGCCTGCCGATCGACCACGAGGCGAAGGCGCGCCGCCTGCTCGCGGAGGCGGGGTTCGGCCCGGACCGGCCGCTCACGGTGGAGTACCGGTTCAACATCAGCGACAACAACCGCACCATCGCGGTGGCGCTCGGCGAGATGTGGCGCGACCTCGGGATCGTGACGCGCTACGTCTACACGGACGCGAAGACGCATTTCGCCTACCTGCGCGACGGCGGCGACTTCGACGTCGCCCGCTACAGCTGGATCGCCGACTATTCCGATCCGCAGAATTTCCTGTTCCTGCTCCAGAGCGGGAATGACGGCATGAACGCCGGCCACTGGTCGGACGCCGCCTACGACGCCCTGATGGCGCGGGCCGCCACCGAGCGCGACCTCACCCGCCGGGCCGGCCTGCTCTACGACGCGGAGGCGATCGCCCTGCGCGAACTGCCGTGGATCCCGCTGATGCACTACCGCTCCAAGGCGCTGATCGCGCCGCGGCTGCACGGTTACCACCCGAACCTGCGCAACGCCGCGCCGACCCGCTTCATGAGGCTCGACGCGTGATCCGCTTCATCCTGCGCCGCCTCCTCCAGGCGGTGCCGACGCTGCTCGCCGTGGTAATCGTCAGCTTCTTCCTGATGCGGCTCGCCCCGGGCGGCCCCTTCGACCTGGAGCGGCCGCTGGCGCCCGCCGCCATGGAGAATCTGCGCCGGGTCTACGGCCTCGACCGGCCGCTGATCGCGCAGTTCGGCAGCTACCTCGCGGCGCTGGCGCGGGGCGACCTCGGTCCGTCCTTCTCGTTCCGCGACCAGAGCGTCCTCGGCCTGATCGCGCGCGGCCTGCCGGTCTCCGCGACGCTGGGCGCCCTCGCCCTCGCGCTGGCCTCCGCGCTCGGCGTCGGACTCGGGATCGTGGCGGCGCTCCGGCGCGGCGGGTTCGTCGACCGGCTCCTCGGCGTCGGGGCCGCCCTGACCCTCTCGCTGCCGAGCTTCGTGGTCGCGCCGCTGCTGCAGATCGCCTTCGGCCTGACCCTGCGCTGGCTGCCGCTCGGCGGCTGGAACGACGGCGCCCCGAGCCACCTCGTCCTGCCGGTGACGACGCTGGCCCTGCCGCAGGTCGGTGCCCTGGCCCGGCTCACCCGGACCTCGCTCGCCGAGGCCCTGCGGACGCAGCCGGTCCGCACCATGCGCAGCCTCGGCCTGCCGCCGGCCCGCGTCACCCGGCACGCCCTGCGGGGGGCGCTGCTGCCGGTGGTCGCCTATCTCGGACCGCTGGCGGCGGCCCTGCTCACCGGCTCGGTGGTGGTCGAGACGATCTTCGGGCTGCCGGGGATCGGCCGGTACTTCGTGGAGGGTGCCCTCAACCGCGACTACACGCTGGTGATGGGCACGGTGCTGCTCGTCGCTGGGCTGGTGATCCTGCTCAACCTCGCCGCCGACCTCGCCTGCGCGTGGCTCGACCCGCGCCTCCGGGTGGCGGCGTGACCGCGGCCGCCACGGCGCCGGGCCCGGCCCGGCGCGCCGTCCTCCGGTTCGCGCGGGAGCGGACCGCCGTGGCGGCGCTCGCCGTGCTGGTCCTGATCGCCCTCGCCTGCCTGGTCGGCCCGGGCCTCACCGGCCACGACCCCGAGCGCGCCTATCCGGACCTCCGCCAGCTCCCGGCCGGCCTCACCGCGCAGCCCGACGCCGCGCGTCTCCGGCCGGCGCTCGAGCGCCTGGCCTTCCGCATGCGCGCGCGGCTCGACGCCGTCGCGCGCGACGGCGACACGTTGCGGCTCACCCTCGGGTCCGACGCCGGCGTCGACCGGCGCAGCCTCGTCTACCTGCCGCGCTCGGCCCTGTTCGGGACCCCGACAATCCTGGACGAGCGGGACGGCGGCCGCGGGCTCGTCGTGGCGGTGCCGGTCCGGCACCTGCACTTCCCCCTCGGCACCGACATCCAGGGCCGCGACCTGCTGACCCGCTGTCTCGTCGCGGGCCGGATCTCGCTGGCGATCGGGCTCGCCGCCAGCCTCGTCGCCCTGCTCATCGGCGTCGCCTACGGGGCGACGGCGGGCTTCGTCGGGGGCGCCGTCGACGCCGTGATGATGCGCGCCGTCGACGTGCTCTACGCCCTCCCCTTCGTGTTCTTCGTGATCCTGCTGCTGGTGTTCTTCCGCCCGAGCCTGCTGCTCATGCTGGTGGCGATCGCCGCGGTGGAGTGGCTCGACATGGCCCGGGTGGTGCGCGCCGTGACCCTGTCGCTGCGCGAGCGCGACTTCGTCCGCGCCGCGCGGGCTCTCGGCCTCGGGACTCCCCGGATCATCCTCCGGCACATCGTGCCGAACACCCTCGGCCCGGTGGCCGTGACGGCGACGCTGCTGGTGCCGCAGGTGATCCTGCTGGAGAGCTTCCTGTCGTTCCTCGGGCTCGGCGTGCAGGAGCCGCAGACCAGCTGGGGCGTCCTGATCGCCGAGGGCGCCCGCTCCATCGAGGCGGCGCCCCACCTGCTCGCGGCCCCGGCCGCGTTCCTGATCGCGACCCTGGTGGCGCTCAACCTGATCGGCGACGGCCTCGCGGACGCGCTGGACCCCCGCCGGGACTGAGTCCGGGTCCGGCGGGCTCCGCGACGTCAGCCCAGTTGCCGGATCGGGGCGCCGGCGAGCCAAGCCTCGATGTCCTCCACCGCCTGGGTGAAGAAGGTCCGGTAGTTGTTGCGCGACACGTAGCCGAGATGCGGCAGCGCCAGCACGTTCGGGAGGCGTCGGAACGGGCTGTCGGGCGGCAGCGGCTCGGTCTCGAACACGTCGAGGCCCGCGCCGGCGATCCAGCCCTCCTCCAGCGCCTGGACCAGCGCGGCCTGATCGACGATCGGCGCGCGCGAGGTGTTCACGAGAAAAGCGTCGCGGCGCATGCGGCGCAGCTCGGCCGCGCCCAGGAGGCCGCGGGTCCGGTCGCCGAGCACGAGGTGGATCGTGACGACGTCGCTCGCCTCCAGCAGGGCCTCCTTCGAGGCCGCCCGCTCCACTCCGGCGGCGGCGGCGCGGCCATCGTCGAGGTTCGGGCTCCAGGCGATCACCCGCATGCCGAAGGCGCGCCCGATCTCGGCCACCCGCGTCCCGATCTTCCCCAGGCCCAGAACGCCGAGGGTCGCGCCGGCGAGATCGGTCCCGATCGTGCTCTGCCAGGGGCCGCCCGCGCGCAGGGTCAAGCTCTCCGGCGCCACGTGGCGGGCCAGTCCGAGGATCAGCGCCCAGGTCAGCTCCGTCGGCGGCGTCGGGCTCGAATCGGTGCCGCAGACGACGACGTTGCGCGCGCGAGCCGCCGCGAGGTCGATGGCGAGGTTGCGCATGCCGCTGGTGACGAGGAGTTCCAGCCGCGGCAGCCTTTCCAGCAGAGCCGCCGGGAACGGTGTCCGCTCCCGCATGATCACGAGGATCTCGGCCTGCGCGATCCGCGCCACGAGGTCGTCCGGGTTCGGGATGTGCTGGCTGATCGCGGAGACCGCGACGCGGTCGGAGAGGCGCGCCCAGTCCGCCAGCGCGAGGGCCGCCTGCTGGTAATCGTCGAGGATCAGACCGGTGCGCATGGGGATGGGGTAGGCCTCGACGGGCGGAGCGTCAACGGATGCGGGGCGCACGACGCCTAGGGCGTCTCTGCAAAGGGGTTCACAGGCTGGGAGGTCAGGCCCATGTGGGCTTGATGCGACGCTTTGAACTGACTGACGCGCAGTGGGAGCAGATCGCCCCGCTGCTGCCTCCGCAGAAGCCGC
>NZ_JBKFBI010000098.1:0-21997 GCF_053346095.1 Methylobacterium sp. A52T
CGGCGCAGCGGCAAGGGCGGCGCGGGCGGGACGGGGTTGCGGGCGCGCGGCGCGGGCCGCCCGCCCCGCGACGGGACGGCCCGGCCCCGTCGTCTCGACGGCGCGCGCCAGGCCTGCCAGTGTCCGCCTCCCGGCGGCCGAGGCCGCGGAGCGACAGGTGCGCCATGACCGGATCGACAGCCCGGGCCGTCATCGTCCAGCCCGGCGGGGGCTTCGACGCGGTGACCTTCGGCGAGCGGCCCGTGCCGGAGCCCGGGCCCGGCGCGATCACCGTCCGCCTGCGGGCGAGTTCCCTCAACTACCACGACTACGCGGTGGTCAGCGGGATGTGGGGCCCGAGCGAGCCGCGCATCCCGATGTCCGACGGGGCCGGCGAGGTCGAGGCCGTGGGGCCGGGCGTGACCGAGTTCGCCGTGGGCGATCGGGTGGTCAGCACGTTCTTCCCGACTTGGCTGGAGGGCGCGCCGCGCGTCGAGGGCTTCGCCACCGTGCCGGGCGACGGGGTCGACGGCTACGCCCGCGGGGGCGTCACCGCGCCCGCCACCGCCTTCACCCGCGCCCCGCGGGGCTGGGACCACGCCGAGGCGGCGACGCTCACCACCGCCGCGCTCACCGCGTGGCGGGCG
Organism: Methylobacterium sp. A52T; assembly: GCF_053346095.1. Lineage (NCBI taxonomy): Bacteria > Pseudomonadati > Pseudomonadota > Alphaproteobacteria > Hyphomicrobiales > Methylobacteriaceae > Methylobacterium > Methylobacterium sp. A52T. Next base: position 627 of record NZ_JBKFBI010000098.1, read on the forward strand.
CTGCACGCCGATGCCGGCCTGAAGAGCGGCGACGTGGTGCTGGTGCAGGGCACCGGCGGCGTGTCGCTGTTCGGCCTGCAATTCGCCAAGGCGGCGGGGGCCACGGTGATCGCCACCTCCTCCAGCGACGACAAGCTGGAGCGCCTGCGCGGGCTCGGCGCCGACCACGTCATCAACTACCGCACCGACCCGGCCTGGGGCGAGACCGCGCGGCGCCTGACCGACGGGCGCGGCGTCGACCACGTCCTCGACGTCGGCGGCCCGGCGACGCTGGAGCAGTCCATGGCCGCCGCGCGGGTCGCCGGCCACGTCTCTGTGATCGGCATCCTCTCGGGGATCGCGGGCGAGCTGCCGCTGGTGCCGGCGCTGCTAAAGCAGATCCGGCTGCAGGGCGTGCTGGTCGGCAGCCGGCGCCACCAGATCGAGATGATCCGCGGCATCGACGCTTGCGGGCTGCGGCCGGTCATCGACCGCCGCTTCCCCCTCGACGACCTCGTCGCGGCGTTCCGCCACCAGAAGAGCAACCGCCACTTCGGCAAGATCTGCGTCGAGATCTGAGCGGTCCGGCCGGACCCGAGGCGATGCGGCGGGCGGTGCGGCGGGCGGCGCGGCGTGCGTTCAGCGGAAGGCGATCCCGAGCCCACCGGGCATCATCAGGGCCCGGGGCGCCTCGGCTTGGCTCGGCGGCGGCGGCACGTGCGCGCAGCCGTTCTCGCAGAACGTGCGGAGTGTGCGTCGGTCGAGGCCGATGTCGCTCAGCATCTCGTCGTCGAGGGCCGAGAGAATGCGAAGATTTCGCGCCGCGATGCGGTTCTTTCGGGCAGATTTCAGGAACGAGAGGATCATGATCCAGCCTCCGTTGCGCCGAAAGATCCGTGGTTTGTCCACGATCGGCCGGATCAGCCTCGCTTCAATGCAAAGTATGCGCATCCTCCGTTCGGATTAAGGGTGGCGCGCGGCGCGAATATTTTTGCCGGAGTGCGCTAGGCGTCCGCGATCGGCTGCGGGCAGAGCAGGAGCAGGCGCACCAGCTCGGCTTGGCGGCGCGTCCCCGTCTTCTCGAACAGGTGGCGCAGGTGCACGCGCGCCGTGTTCCGGGTGATCCGGCGGCGCGTCGCGCTCGCCGCGAGGTCGTTCCCGGCCAGGATGTCGACGGCCAGGGCCGCCTCCGCGGGCGTGAAGCCGAACTGGTCCTGGAGAATGCCGGGATCCGGCAGGCGCGGGGTCCCGGGGTCGGTGAGACGCAGGAGAACCGCGCCCTCGCCGATCGGGCCGAGCGTCCCGGGAATCGCCGAGGCGGCGACCAGGAGCGTCCCGCCCGCGCCCTCCAATCGCACCGAGCCGCCGCGATGGCCCGCGGCGCAGCGGGCGATGACCCGGCGCAGCCCCGCGCTGTCCTCGGGCGTCGCGCCACGCAGGCCGCCGTGCTCCAGGCACAGGAGGCCGCGCGCGACGAAGGCCTGCGCCGCGCGGTTCAGGAAATGGGCCCGCCCGTACCGGTCGGCCACCGCCAGCCCCTGCTCGAGATGCTCCGCCAGGAGATGGAGCGCCGCCTCCACGAGGGTCGGGTCCGGGAAGGCCGGGGTGCCGCCGGCCTGAACCCGCCGCTCCTGGGCGGAGCCGATCCCGGATATCGTTTCGGCTCTGCGGGTGTGCAGGTGGGATTGACTGATCACGCTGGGATCCTCGCCGGATCGACATCACGATATCAGTAATAACCCGAAACTGGCGTCCCTTATTCCCGCCTCATCCCGGCGGGCCCCCGGTCCGGGACTGGAACAGGTCGGCGAAGGCGCGCAGGTCGCGCCGGTTGAGGTCCGAGACCGCCCAGTAGGTGAGGTCGCCGAGGCGCCAGCGCTCGATCGTGGACCCGTCGCGCCGCTCCTCGCCGGCGCCGGGGCCGTCGGCGGCGGGGACCACCGTGACGCTGATGACGTGCCTGTCGCGGCGATAGACCAGGGTCGGCACGGGGGTTCCGCCGACGATGTCGACCCGGCCGCCGACCAGCGGGAAGCCCTTGTCGGACAGGTCGGGGGCCTCGGGCGCGAGGGTGGTCCGGCCGTTGAACCAGGGCTTCACCACGTGCCGGTCCGAGGAGGCGACGTCGAAGGGCTGGGGTGCCGCGAGGCCGCGGAGATGGCCGGCGAGCACGGCCGCGCCGGTATCCGGGGCGCCGTCGGGGCGGTCGAGATAGACGATCCCGCCGCCGAGCGCGGCCCCGCCGACGAGGCCGACGAGCAGCGTCGCGGCCAGCGCCTGCCGGGATCTGCGCCAGGATTCGAGCCAGGCCTCGACCCAGGTCCCGACCCAGGACCCGAGCCGGGTCCCGAGCGGGCCTCCGAGGCGGCCGCGCGACGGGGGCGGGTCGGTGAAGCCGATCTGCTCGATCACGCGCGCCCGCAGGGATTCCGGGGCGGGCGGCCCCGCGAGGGGCCCGCGCAGGGTGGCCGAGAGGTCGCGGAGGCGTTCCGCCAGGGCCCGCGCGTCGGGATCCGCCGCGAGACGGCGCTCCATGGCCAGGACTTCGCCGGGCGACAGCTCGCCGTCCGCGTAGGCGCTGAGGAGCAGGAGGGTCTCGTCGTCGGTCATCGCCCGTCCTTCGCGAGCCGTGCAAGCAGGTGCTGCCGCGCGCGGCCGAGGCGCGACATCACGGTCCCGATCGGGACCCCCGTCACCGTGGCGATCTCCCGGTAGCTGAGGCCGTGGTACTCGCGCAGGACCAGCGCCTCGCGGAAGGCCACCGGCAGGGCCTCGACCGCCCGGGCGAGCTGCCCCGCGTCGTCGCGGGCGATGAGGGTCGCCTCGGGCGTCTCCGGGACCTCGGTCAGGGCGCCCCCGATCTCCAGCTCGGCGCGGGCCTCGGGGGCGAGGTCGTCGGCGAAGACCACCGCCCGCGGCCGGTGCCGCTGCAGCCAGGAATAGCCGGTGTTGCGGACGATGGTCAGGAACCACGCCCGGGCATTGCCCTCGGCGAACCCCTCGATCGCCCGGTAGGCGCGCAGACACGCCTCCTGCATCACGTCCTCGGCGTCGGTGGCGTTGCCGGTGAGCCAGTGCGCGAGCCGGTAGCCCTCGTCCAGGCGCGGGAGAACGAGCTGGCTGAAGCGCGCGCGCGCCAGGGTCGTCATGTCGGCGGCCGGGCCGGGCCCGCCCCGTCGAGAGCCTGCGAAGCCATGGGGTCCCTGCCCTCGTGCTCCTGCCTGCAGCCTTGTGCCACACAATCGGGAACCGGGCGGCGGCGGGCTTTATTCCCGCGTCCGGGCACGCGAATGTTCGGGGCGCTACTCGGGGCGCTACTCGGGGCGCTACTCGGGAAGCCTCTCGGGCCGGTGGCGCGTCGCGACCGGCCGCCCCGGAGGCGCCCGGCGGTCCGGCGCCGCGGCCTCGCTCCCGCGGTCCTGTCCGGACGGCGATCGCCGGTCGGGTGCCGGTTCCGGGCAGCCGTCCGGACCGAGGCGCTTGCGGGCGACGCGCTCGGCCGCCGCCCGTTCCGCCGCCGAGGGGTTCGCGCCGCCGCTCTGATCCTGGGCCATGGCCATGTCCAACCGGAGCGGGACCGTCCGCGGTCCCGGTCGTGGCATCCCCGGCGCTGCCGGCCCGCATCACCGCCAACGGGAAAGGGGCAGGCCCCGCCTTCTCGGAGACGGGACCTGCCCCTGGATCAACCCGCGGGTCGGGCCACGGTTCGGCGCCGGACCCGCGCGTCGGGACGCGTGCCTGCGCGACCTTAGCGGCAGACGCGCCGTGGTCCCCACGGGGTCGGACGGAAGAAGCAGCGCGGGCCGTAGAAGCGCGGCCGCCGGTACATCGGCCGGCAGCGCCCGTACGGGCCGGGCGCCCAGCCGGGGCCGCAGCCGAACGCCACGGTGCTGACCGCGGCGGGGCCGGTGAGCGTATCGGCGCCGGCGGGCGCCAGGGGCGCCGCGCCGGCGGAGGCCAAGCCGAGGCCGCCGACGACAGCCGCGGCGGCCGCGATCATCTTCACGTGCATCATCATCAGACCTTCTGTTCGGTTCCGCGCCGGTCGGCCCGGCGCAAGACCCGGTCAGAATGGTCATCGGCCCTGAATGTCGGCTGACCTCCGCCATCATCGTCTAGAAACAAACAGTCCGGCCGGCGCCCGCGCGGGGGCGGGCGCCGCGGCGGGGCTCTAGCGGCGGTCGGCGCGGCCGAGCAGCGAGGCCGCGGCCGCGGTGGCCCCCGCCAGCAGGATCCCGGTCAGGACCGGGTTGATCGAGGCCCGGGTGTAGGCGCTGCGCATGACGTGGTGGGGCGAGCCGCCCCGCACGGCCCCGTCGCGGCCGGCCGCGTGGAGGGCGCCGTCCCGCCGCTTGCCGGCCGCGCCCGCCGTCTGGCTCCGCGACATCACCTGGGCGCCCATCCAGTCGGTCGCCGCGGGGACCCGCTTGCGCAGCGCGCTCATCAGCTTGCCGCCGCCGCCGACGTAGAGGTCGCGGGGCCCGTGCTCCGCGGCGTACAGGATCGCGTCGGCGACGTCGGCAGGGTCGTAGACCGGCGGCGGCAGCTTGGGCGCCTGCGCCATGTAGTTCCGGGCATGCTTCGGGAACGGCGTGTCGATCGAGGCCGGCTTGATGAGCGTCACCGAGACCGGGGCGCCCTCCTCTTGGAGCTCCATCCGGAGCGCGTCCGTGAAGCCTTTGATCGCGTGCTTGGAGGCGGAGTACATGCCCTGGATCGGCAAGGCGAGGTCGGAGGCGACGGAGCCCAGGTTGATCAGCGCGCCGCCGGTCCGCTTCAGGTGCTGCAGCGCCACCGTCGAGCCGTAGACGATCCCCCAGAAATTGACGTCGAACAGCCGGCGATGGTCTTCGTCCGAAACCTCCTCGAGGCGGCCGAAGATCGAGAGACCGGCATTGTTGACCCAGGTGTCGAAGCCGCCGTAGGCGCGCACGGTCTCTGCGGCCAGCGCCTCGACATCCTCGCGGCGGGACACGTCGGTCACGACGGCCCGGGCCTCGCCGCCGCGCTCCTGGATGTCGCGGACGATGTCGTCGAGGGCGGCGCCGTTCCGAGCCGCCAGCACGACGCGGGCGCCGCGGCGGGCGGCCGCCCGGGCCGTGGCGAGGCCGATCCCGCTGGAGGCGCCGGTGATGACGATCACCTGCTCGCGCAGGGGCTTGTGCCGGATCTGCATGCTGCGTCTTCCTCTCTCGCGTGCTGTCTCGATGGCGGTGCTCAGCCCCGGCCTCCGCCCGTCCGGTCGCGCTCCGCGCCGAGGCTGGTCCCGCCCTGGCGCGCCTCCTCCTTCTCGGTGCCGGCCCGCTCCATCGGGCCGTCCTGCGGCCTGACCGTGCCGGTTGCGGTGTCGCGGGGGCTGTCGGCTAGGCCCGCGCGCTCCGGCTCGCCGTGCGGCATCCGCTCGGCCTGGGTGTCGTCCGGCGTGTCCGCCATGCTGCATCCCTCGCGATGGGCCTGATCCCCTGAGGGCCAACCCGTCAGGCGGCCGGCGTATCCGGCGGCCCCGGCCGCGACGGCGGACGCTGCGCGGGTGGAGATGCGGGAGGGTGCGGGCCGGGCGAACGCGCCGCAGGAACACGGCCGCGGGGCCCGTGTTGTCTGCCAAATCTTTTTCACGAGGTGCCGATGTCAGGAACCGCCAAGAAGACCGACCCGAAACTGTGGGACAAGGTCAAGACGCAGGTCACGAAGTCCGAGAAGGGCGGTAAGCCCGGCCAGTGGTCGGCGCGCAAGGCGCAGATCGCGACCGCTGAATACAAGAAGGAGGGCGGCGGCTACGCCGGCAAGAAGTCGGCCGACAACCATCTCCAGCAATGGACCGACGAGGAGTGGGGCACGAAGTCTGGCAAAGAGAGCGGTAAGACCGGCGAGCGCTACCTGCCCAAGAAGGCCCGCGAGAGCCTGACCGACACGGAATACGCCGCCAGCACGGCCAAGAAGCGCGCCGATACCCGGAAGGGCAAGCAGTTCTCGAAGCAGCCGAAGGCCGCCGCCGAGAAGGCCGCCGCGGCGCGCGAGGACGGCAAGTCCACCAAGGCGTCCGGAAAAGGCAAGGCGTCCGGCAAGACGACCGGCAAGTCTGCCGCCAAGGCGTCCGGCAAGGCGGAAACGACCAAGGCCGCGCTGATGCGCAAGGCCCGGGCGCAGAATGTGCCCGGCCGGTCGCGGATGTCGAAGGCGCAGCTCGAGCACGCGGTCCACGCCTGAGGCGCGCCGCGGCGGGCCCTCGCCCCCGACGCAAGACGTCCCGGGAATGGCTCCCGGGACGCTCCTCGGCTCAAGCGGCCAGTTTGATCGGGCTGGGGATGCTCAGGTCGAGAGGGGATGCGGCCTGTCCAGAGGCCCGCGCGCCGTCCCAGTGAGCGGGACGCAGCCCCCCGCGTCGCGGGGGGCGCTATCGCGGGTGGATCTTAGTACGAGCCGAACTTGTAGTTCAGGCCGGCGCGGATGACGGCGAACTCGTCGTCGCGGCGGCCGATGTTGTTGTACACCACCGGGAAGTTGTTGGCGGCGTTGATGACGAACGCACCCTGGTTGCGGGTGTTGCGGTCGAGGTTGACGTACAGGCCTTCGACCTTGAGCGTCACGGCGTTCGAACGGAAGAAGTTCAGGAACGAGTCGGTGGGCAGGGCGTACTCGATGCCGCCGCCGACCGCGTAGCCGGTGCGGAAGCTGTCGTTGCCGGCGAAGCCGCCGAAGGAGCGGTCGGCGCTGCCGGAGCCGTAGGCGAAGCCGCCGGTGCCGTACACGAGGACGCGGTCGAAGGCGTAGCCGATGCGGCCGCGCACGGTGCCGAAGAAGTCGAGGCTGGAGAGGCCGCGCGGGTCGGTGACGTAGTAGCCGGGGGCCAGCGGACCGACGAGGAAGGCGTTGTTCCGGCTGCGGCCGAAGTCGAGGTACTGGGCGTCGGCCTCGACACCGACGACGATGCCGGAGCCCGGAGTGAACTGGAAGTTGTATCCGACCTGGCCACCGCCGGTGAAGCCTTCCTGGTTGCGCTGGCTGAAGAAGGCGGTTGTGCCGTTGCCGTAGGGGGCGGGCACGCCGAAGCTGTTGGTGTTGTTGCTGCTGGCGTCGAAGGCGTAGCCGGCGTTGATACCGAAGTAGGCGCCGGTCCAGGTGAAGACCGGGATGGGGGTGAACACCGGCGGCGGGGCGGCGCGGCGCGGAAGGTCGGCGGCCGAGGCGGCGCCGGTCAGGAGAGCCGTGGCGGCGCTCGCGAGCAGAAGCTTCTTGATCATCTGGTCCTCTGTCTCCCGTTGGGCGGGATGTGTGCGGGGCGGACAGAACGCCAGGACGTGCCGGGGCGATAGTGCATCGCTGCAACAGCTCGGAATCGGGTCTTTGACCCCGAAACAGCCGGGTGCGCTGGAGCACATCGCGAAATCGACTGGTCTAGCCCGAGAAGAACTTCGGTATCCGAATGTTTCCAGAAACAAAATGCCCCGTCGCGCTTCAGCGGACGGGGCTTCAGTTTGTCGGTGAACGTTCCCAGGACCAACCAGGAAGCTTCGAGGTTTAATAAATCCTACCGGTCGGCGGCCCGCAAGCCCGATCGCGATCCCGCGAGCGGTTAACATTAATTTACGGGTGGTGCCCGCGCATCCCCCGGCGCGCGGGCGCGGGCGGCGCCGCATATCTCGCGCGATCCCGTCCCGTATTGCGGGGCTTTCGGACGCCATCGCGCCTCTGTGCGGGCACCACTCGCGCGTCCGGCCGCGGATCTGCACAGATGAAACCGGCCGCCCGACTGGCCCGAGTCTTGATCGCGCATCGCCGGGGTTTGGCGCGCGGCCGCGGCCGGATCGATCTCCTCGGAACCGGCAGATCTCGCGGGGGATCGGCGGCGGCGCGGCGCCGGTCTCCCGGCCTGTGGAGAAGGCGCTGCCGCGCCGGGGCGGCGCGGCGGCCGCGGCTTTTCCGGCGCGCCGCAGGCCCTATCTGCCGGCCTCGTCGTCGGTGGAGATTTCAGGAGACGCGCATGCACCCCGTCGCGCTGCCTTCGATGCCGGCCCTCCGGGCCCGGACCGGGATCGGGGATGTCGGCCCCGCGCCGGCCGGGAGGCCTCGATGACCGACACGCCGGCCCCGTATCTCGCGGTGGCGTTCCTCTCGGCGCTGTGCCTGCTCGTGGCCGGGCTGCAGGCGGAGGGCCTCCTGTGGTGATCCGCCCGGTCCGGAGCCGCGCCGCCGTCCGTCCCGGCGGCCGGCGGAGGCGGGGCGCGACGCGTCCGCCCGCGTAGCCCGCCGATGTTCGGCTTCTCTCTCAGCGCGACCGAGCCCGACAGCATCGCCCACATCATCCAGGTGGCGCTCGCGCCCGCCTTCCTGCTGTCGGCGCTGGCGACGCTGCTCAACGTGTTCTCGACCCGCCTCGGCCGGATCTCCGACAAGGTCGACAGCCTCTCGGCGGAGGCCGCCCGGGCGACGGAAGCCGAGGCCGGCCGCCTCGCCCGCCGGCTGACCTTCCTGCGGCGGCGCTCCTTCGTGCTGGACGTGGCGGTGGTCCTGGCCTCGCTGGCGGGCGGCCTGATCGGTCTGGCCGTGCTCACGCTGTTCGTCGGCGCGCTGCGCGACGCGGCGACCGCGTCCGTCCTGTTCGCCTGCTTCGGAGCGGCGCTGGTCTGCACCGTGGCGGCGATCGCGGCGTTCATGACCGAGATCCTCTTGGCCGGCCGCGGCGTCCGCGACGCGGTCGACCGGCAGCAGGATCAGGTTTCGACGCCGCGGTGAGGCCCGTCCCGGATCGCCCGGACGCGCTCCGCGACCGGGGGCGGCCTCCCGGTCTTCCGGAGTTCGCGGGGCGAGCCCGTGCCGCGCGCTGCGGCCGCGCCCGCTGTGCGGGCTGGGCGATCCGGAGCGAACGGGCGGTGATTTCGGTTGCGGCGTGCGCGAGCCGGGCCTTAGTCTCGCGGTGGCCCGACTCCGCCGCCGGCGACGCCCGAGTGTTCCGTCATGAGCATCGCGATCCTGATTGCCTTCGTTGCCGGCGCGCTCTGCCTCGGGATCCTGTCCGCGGTCATCCCGTTCGGGCGGCGCGAGGCCGAGGAGCTGGACGAGGCGCTCCCGTACGAGGACGAGTTCTTCGACGTGGGCGGCCCCGTGATCGATCTGGAGCCGCGCCACCTCACCTGACGGCGCGTCGGTCCGAAGCCTACCGGGCTGCCGATCCCCCGGTGCCGGGCGTCGCGGCGTCCTGCCGGGCCGACCAGACCACCCGCCCGGCGGAATCCCGTAGGGCCGCCGAGCCCGCGCGGCCGGCGCGCAGCTCCGCGAAGCGGGCCTTGGCGGCGGCGACCGCCGCCTCCACGAGGGGCCCGGGAATCTGCTCGTCGTGGATGATGATGCCGCCGGCGCTTTCCCGATGGATCATGCACTGCAGCCGGTAGGGCGCCTGGGTCTCGGGCGTGGCCATGTGGCGATCTCCCGTCCGGTCACGGGACCCGCGCGCCGCCGGAACGGGCGTGGCGCAAGCATCCCGGGCGCCGGCCTCTCTCGGTACGACGCGTCGAGCGCGATCCATACCAGATCGGTCCGGCTCGCGGGCGAGCCCGCGCGGCGCCTCTCGCGCTCGCCCCCAACATCCCGCGCGGACGGGCATCGCCCGGCGGTCGGACGCCGCCCTGGCTCCGTCAGGCCGCCTCGCCCGCCGCGTCGTCGGCGTCCGGGATCGTCTCCGGATCGCCCACGAGGGCGTCGCGCCGGTCGGCCGTCGCGACGCCCTCGCGGTGTGGTCGGCCACCTCACCGCGCTCAACCGCGCCTGCGGGTGTAGCGCTCGACCACGCGCTGCCGGTGCGACGGGAGCTCCGGCAGGCGGGAGGGGCCCGCCAGGGCACGGTCCCGGGCCGCGGGGGGCCGGGGCGCGGGCAGCAGCTCCGGCGGGAACCGGGGCGTCTCGACGACGACTGCCTCCAGCACGATGGGCCGCATCCGCGGCGCGGAACGCACCGGTCGGCCAGGCCGTGCCGCGAGGGTGCCGAAGGTGCCGAGGGCCCAGAGCCCGAGGCAGAACAGGCCGATCAGGATCCCGTCCCAGGACGGCTCGGTCCGGCACATCAGGATCCCGGTGCCGGTGAGGGCGGCCGCGGCCGCGAACAGGCGCGGTGTCGGATCGGCGGAACGCATGCACCACCGTCGGTGCGGAGCCCTAGGGACGCGTGAACGGGATCGCTTGAATTGTCGACACCGCCGGATTCTCCCCAGGCTATTCCCAGGTTCTCCCCAAGTTCTCCTCAGGTTCTCCCGGTACGTACCGGCCCCGGCGGCCGGGACGGGCACCGCGGCCCGGCGGACGCGCCTCAGTCCGCCAGGCTGGACGGGGCCTGCCACGCGACGCCGGGATGCTCGCGGATGTCACCGGCCCGGGATCCGGTATCGGCGTCGCTCGTCCAGTCGCCGGGCTCGGCGACGTGGGCGATCTCGGCGTCCGGATAGGCGGCCGCCAGGAACAGGCGCGCCTCGCCCTCGGCCTCAGCCCGGACCGTCACGAGCGGCCGCTCGCCGCCCGCGTCGCGCACCTGCGCGATGAACAGCTTGGTCATGGTCTCCCTCCGGACTCGTCCGCCGGCGCGGCGGGATCAGGCCTGCAGTTCCTCGACGTGGAGGCCGCCGGCCCGCAGGTGGTTCGGGATCCGCGTGCGGTCGCGGAAGCCGGCGGCGCGCGCCATCGCGTCGAGGGCGGCCATCGGATCGAGCGCCGCGCCGCTCCAGAGAATCGCGCCGGTCGCCGCCTGCATGATCCGGAACACCTTCACGCCACGCTCCCGGTCTCGACCCTCGGACAAGCCGGGGGGACTCGCGGGTGTTCCCGACGAACCGTGGCGGGCGCGCTGCGGCCGATTCGCGCCGGCCCGGCCCCGGCGGGAACGGGCGCCGCCGGGGTGCGGTTCTCCAGCCGACGCCGGCACAAGCCGGCACGGCGACGACCCGCGTCGAGACCCCGCTCGGGATCCAAGGAGAGCCATGACCAGCCGCACCGTTCAGTCCGCCCTGCTCGCCCTCGCCCTCGTTGCCGGCAGCGCCGGGATGGCCGCCGCGCAGAGCACGCCCAACGGCAACACCTCGTCTCCCGGCGCCCCCGCGGGCGACAACAGCACCGGCAACGGCGCCACCGGCAGCGGCGCGGCCCCGAGCGGCCGGTAACCGCCGGTTAACCATAAGGGTCGAAGCCCTCGATCCTCACAACCGTGCAACTCACCGTCCCGCGGCCACCCGGCCTGCGGGACGTTCTGTTTCACGGCCCCTTGCCGGCCCCTTGCCGGCCCCTTGCCGGCCTCTCGCCGACCGCGCCGGGACGGAGCACGGCGCGGAGTCCGGTGATTGGAACGGAGTGCCACTTTTCTGGGCAGACAGAATCGCCATATTGTCGGCGTGACCGGGCTGCGCTCGGTCAGGACTAACACGGGCGATGCGACCGAAACCGATCCTGCAGCTCAGGGGCGAGAGCCCGGGTCATCGTCAGGCCGACGACTGGCGCGACGCCGTCGCGCCGTTCTGGGATTTCACGATCCGCCGGGAGGACCTGCCCGATTTCCGCGGGCAGTCCCGGGTCCGTCACCTCGGCACCGCGATCGTCTGCAGCGCCCGCGCCTCCGGGCTCCGGTTCGTGCGCGCGCGAGCCCTGACCGCCCGGATGGGCGTCGACCACATCGTCGCCCACATGCGCGTCTCCGGGCAGTCCCGGGTCACGATCGGCGGCCGGGAGCGGGACTGCGCCCCCGGCGACATCTGCCTGTTCGACCTGTCGCAGCCGCTCTCCGCCGCCTCCACGGACTACGAGGCCATCACGGTGGTGCTGCCGCGCCCGCTCTTCGGATCCCGGCAGAGCGGCCTCGACGCCCTGCACGGCTCGGTGATCCGGGGCGCGACCCCGTTCGGCCGGATGCTCAGCGACCACCTGCACTCCCTGAGCGCGCATGCGACCGGGTTCTCGGAGCCGGAGGCCGCGGCGGCGGCCGAGGCCACGGCCGCGCTGCTCGGCGCGGCGACCCTGGGCCTGCCGGAGGACGGAAGGGGCACGCAGCCGCCCGAGCGGGCGCCTCTGCTCGTCGCGATCCGGCGCTTCATCGAGGCCGAGCTGGCCTCCGCGGACCTGTCCGCCGAGACGATCGGGCGGCGGTTCGGCGTCTCGCGGAGCGCCCTCTACCGGCTGTTCGTCCCCCTCGGGGGGGTCTCCGGCTACGTCCGGCAGCGCCGGCTCGCCCGCGCCTACCGCGACCTCGCCACCGGCGACGGGCGCTTCGCCCGCATCTCCGAGGTGGCGTATCGCTGGCGCTTCGAGAGCCCCGCGCATTTCACCCAGGCCTTCCGCGCGGAGTTCGGCTGCGCCCCCCGGGACGTCCGCGACCGGGCCGCGGCCGAGCCCGACCGGTTCCCGGCCGCGGAGCCGCCGGCCCAGGCCGAGACCTGGGCCGACTTCTACCAGTGGGTCCTCAAGCTGGCGGCCTGAGGGGTCCGGGGCCGGCACCCCGGACCTTGTGCCCCCGGCCTCGGATGGATCATAAGGGCCGCGATGACCTTCGGGGTTCGGCATAGGCGCCCGGCCGGGGCGCGGGGCTGGTGGGCGCTCGCCGCCCGCGCGCTCGCGCTCGTCCTGGCGCTGACCGTCGCCGCTCCGGGCGTCGGCCTCGCGGCGGATCTCGCCTTCCACGCGGGCGGCCACCACGACCGGGTCCAGGGCCCGGCCCTCGACGCGCCGGCGGCGCCCACGACCGTCGATCCTGGCCTCTCGGAGCATCTCCATTGCGGCTGCCATCAGGCGGCCCGCCTGGAGGCCACCGAGATCGCGCCCCCGGCCGCTCCGGGCCGGGTGCTGCCGGGCGCCCTCGCCCAGGGCCGCCCCTCCGTCAGTCCCGACCGCCTGCCGCGGCCTCCGCGCGCGTGAGCTGACGCCGCCCGCGGGCGGCGCTTCGCCCGGATGCCGAACCGGCTCCGGGTTCACCCCCACGCGACACCTGAACGGGACCCTCCGGGACCGCCGCGCGCGGCACCCCGCCCTCCCGGCCGAGCAGCTTTCCCATGCGCATCATCCTGTCCGTGGCCGCCGCCGCGGCACTCCTGGCCGCCGGCTTCGCCCTCGGCGCCGCCCCCGCCGTCCCGACCCTGCCCGACCTTCTCCGGCAGACCCTGGCGTCCGTCGGGCTCGCCCGCGCCCCGGCCGACGACCACGATCAGCGCTACGCGGCGGCCGCACCGGACCGGCCCAAAGCCGCGCCCGACCTGCACGCGGGCGACGATCACGCCGGCCACGACCACGACCACGCGCACGACCACGGCAACGAGCACGGCGACGCGCACGGCGCCGACGAGCCTCACGAGGCGGGCACGATCCGGATGCGGCCCGATCAGGTCGCCGGCCAGGACATCGTCACGCGCAGAGTGGAGGGCGGCACGCTGGCGCGCCACCTCCTCGTCCCCGGCACGATCACGCCCGACACCGACCGGATCGCCCGGGTCCCGGCCCGGGTGGTCGGGACCGTGGCGGAGATGCGCAAGCGCCTCGGCGACGCCGTGCAGGCGAACGAGGTCGTCGCCATCCTCGACAGCCGCGAGGTCGCCGACGCCAAGAGCGAGTACCTCACTGCCCAGGTTCAGGCCGAGCTGCAGACGATCAACTTCGAGCGCCAGCAGAAGCTGCTCGCCTCGCGCAGCGCCTCCGAGGCCGCGTTCGAGACCGCCCGGGCCGCCTATCTGGAGAACCGGCTCCGGGTCGACCTCGCCCGCCAGAAGCTGTCGGCGCTCGGCCTCGACGCCGCCGAGGTGGCGGCCGCCCAGAAGCGCGACGAGGCCACCCCGAACCAGTCGACGCTGCGCCGCTACCCCCTGCGGTCGCCCCTCGCCGGCCGCATCGTCGAGCGCAAGGTCGATGTCGGCACGGCGGTCGGCAAGGAGGGCGATCCGGCCGACCTCTACACGGTGGCGGACCTCTCCACGGTCTGGATCGAGCTGTCGGTGCCGACTGTCGACCTCGCCCAGGTGCGGGAAGGCGCCCGCGTGACGGTCACGCCCGGCCGGACGGGCGAGACGGAGCGCCGGGCGGAGGGCCGCGTGATCTTCGTCAGCCCCTTCCTCAACCCCGACACGCGCTCGGCCCGGGTGGTGGTCGCCCTGCCGAACCCCGACTTCGCGTGGCGGCCCGGCACCTTCGTGACCGCCGAGGTCGAGATCGCGCAGGATTCGGTCCCGGTCCGGATCCCCAAGGCGGCGGTCCAGACCGTCGAGGGCCGGAGCGTCGTCTTCGCGCGCACGGCCGAGGGGTTCGAGAAGCGGCCGGTCACCCTCGGCCGCTCCGACGACGAGGCCTACGAGGTCACCGCCGGGCTCGAGCCCGGCGCCGAGATCGCGGTCGGCAACGCGTTCCTGCTGAAGGCCGAGCTCGGCAAGGCCGACGCCGGCCACGCCCACTGAGGAGACGGACGATGATCAGCCGCATCCTCGCCGTCTCGGTCCGCCAGCGCTGGCTGGTGCTGCTCCTCGTGTTGCTGGCCTCGGCCTTCGGCGCCGCCGCGCTCACGCGGCTGCCCATCGACGCCGTGCCCGACATCACCAACAACCAGGTCCAGATCAACACCCTGGCCCCGTCCCTGTCGCCGGCCGACGTCGAGCGGCAGGTCACCTACCCGGTCGAGACGGCGCTCGCCGGCATCAAGGGCCTCGAGTACACCCGCTCGCTCTCGCGCAACGGCTTCTCGCAGATCACCGCGGTCTTCGCCGAGTCCCTCGACATCTACTTCGCCCGCCAGCAGGTCGCCGAGCGCATCGCCCAGGTGCGGGAGGAGCTGCCCTCCGGGGTCGAGCCGCGGATGGGCCCGATCTCCACGGGGCTCGGCGAGATCTACATGTGGTCGGTCCAGTACGCGCCGCTGCCTGAGCGCGCGGCCGTGCCGGCGGGCCGGCCGGGCTGGCAGCCGGACGGGAGCTACCGGACCCCGGAGGGCCAGGCGCTCAGGACGGAGCTGGAGCAGGTCGCCTACCTGCGCACGGTGCAGGACTGGATCGTGCGGCCGCAGATCAAGTCCGTCCCGGGCGTCGCCGGCGTCGACGGGATCGGCGGCTTCGAGAAGCAGTACCACGTCCAGCCGGACCCCACGAAGCTCACCGCCCTCGACCTGTCCTTCGCGGACGTCGCCCGTGCGCTCCAGGCCAACAACGCCAACCAGGGCGCCCGCTACCTGGAGGATAACGGCGAGAGCTACGTCGTGCGCGCCGCCGGCCGCCTGGAGAGCCCGGAGGCGATCGCCGACGTCGTCGTGGCGAGCCGCGGCGGCGTGCCGGTGCGGATCCGCGACGTTGCCACGGTGCGGATCGGGCGCGACCTGCGCACCGGCTCGGCGAGCGAGAACGGGCAGGAGACCGTCATCGGCACCGCCCTGATGCGGATCGGCGAGAACAGCCGCACGGTGGCGGCCGCCGTCGACGCCCGCATGGACCAGATCCGGCGGGCCCTGCCCCCCGGCATCGTCGTCCAGACCGTCCTCGACCGGACGCAGCTCGTCGAGGCCACGATCCGCACGGTGGGCAGGAACCTCGCCGAGGGCGCGGCCCTCGTGATCGTCGTCCTGTTCCTGCTGCTCGGCAACATCAGGGCTGCGCTGATCGCCGCGCTGGTCATCCCGGCCGCCATGCTGATGACCGTGACCGGCATGGTCGAGGGGAGGATCTCGGCGAACCTGATGAGCCTCGGGGCGCTGGATTTCGGGCTCATCGTCGACGGGGCGGTGATCATCACCGAGAACGCGCTCCGCCACCTCGCCGAGCGGCAGCACGCTCTCGGGCGGCCGCTCGTGCTGGAGGAGCGCCTGGAGACGGTGCGGGACTCGGCCGAGGAGATGATCGCGCCGTCCCTCTACGGGCAGGCGATCATCATGCTGGTCTACGTTCCGCTCCTGACCTTCACGGGGGTCGAGGGCAAGATGTTCCAGCCGATGGCGCTGACCGTCATCCTCGCCCTGGCGGCGGCCTTCGTGCTGTCGCTGACCTTCGTGCCGGCCCTGATCGCCATCGCGCTGACCGGCCGGGTCACCGAGGCCGAGAACCCCCTCGTCCGGGGCCTGAAGGCGCTCTACCGGCCCGTCCTCGCGGCGGCGATCCGGGCGCCCGCCCCGTTCGTCGGGGCGGCGCTGCTCCTCCTCGCGGGCGCCGGGCTGCTCGCCACCCGGCTCGGGACCGAGTTCATCCCGCAGCTCGACGAGAAGAGCATCGCCCTCAACGCCACGCGGATCCCGTCCACCTCCCTCACCCAGTCGCAGGCGATGCAGCTCAAGGTGGAGCGGGCGATCGCCAAGTTCCCGCAGGTCGCCTACGTGTTCTCGAAGACCGGCACCGCCGAGGTCGCCACCGACCCGATGCCGCCGAACTCCTCCGACACCTTCGTGATGCTCAAGCCGCAGGCGGACTGGCCCGACCCGGGCCTGTCGAAGGCCGAACTGCAGGAGCGGATCGAGGCGTCCCTGAGCGAGCTCGCCGGCAACGTCTACGAGTTCTCGCAGCCGATCCAGCTGCGCTTCAACGAGCTGCTCGCCGGGACACGGGGCGACCTCGCCGTGAAGGTGTTCGGCGACGCCTTCGAGCCGATGCTGGAGACCGCCAACAGGATCGCCGCGATCCTGCGCGGGATCCCGGGCGCCGACGACGTGAAGGTCGAGCAGATCACCGGCCTGCCGGTCTTCGAGATCAAGATCGACCGGACCGAGGCGGCCCGGCTCGGCCTCAGCACCGGGGCGATCCAGGACGTGATCGGCGCCGCCATGGGCGGCCGGGACGCCGGGGTCGTGTTCGAGGGCGACCGGCGCGTGCCGATCGTCGTGCGCCTGACCGACCAAGTCCGCGAGGACCGGGAGGCCCTGGAGAACCTGCCGGTCCCCCTGCCCCCGGGGCCGAACGGCCGGGCCGCCTCCGTGCTCCTGCGGCAGGTGGCGCAGTTCTCGGTGAGCGAGGGGCCGAACCAGATCAGCCGCGAGAACGGCCGGCGCCGGGTCGTGGTCACCGCCAATGTCCGCGGCCGCGACATCGGCTCGCTCGTGGCGGAGGCGCAGGCGAAGGTCGCCGCGCAGGTGACCCTGCCGCCGGGCGCCTCCGTCACCTGGGGCGGCCAGTTCGAGAACCTCGCCTCGGCCCAGGCGCGGCTCGCCGTGGTGGTGCCGGTGTGCTTCTTCCTGATCTTCCTGCTGCTCACCTCGGCGCTGGGCAGCGCGCGGGACGCGCTCCTGGTGTTCAGCGCGGTGCCGCTGGCGCTCACCGGCGGCATCGCGGCCCTGTGGCTGCGGGAGATGCCGCTGTCGGTGCCGGCCGCGGTCGGGTTCATCGCGCTCTCGGGGGTGGCGGTGCTCAACGGCCTCGTGATGCTGACCTTCATCAAGCAGCTCGTCGCCGCGGGCCGGCCGCTGCTGGCGGCGATCCGCGAGGGCGCTCTCACCCGGCTGCGGCCGGTGGCGATGACCGCGCTGGTCGCCTCCCTGGGCTTCGTGCCGATGGCGCTCGCCACCGGCACCGGCGCCGAGGTGCAGCGGCCGCTGGCCACCGTGGTGATCGGCGGCCTGATCAGCGCGACCCTGCTGACCCTGGTGGTGCTGCCGGCGCTCTACGCGCGGTTCGGGCGCGCCGGTCCGGCCGACCGCGCCGCGCCCACGACGGAGCCGGTGGCGGATCGCGCGGCCTGACGGTGCCCGCGCCGCGACCGCGCCCGTCGCCGGGCGGGACGGTCGTCAGGCGGGGAGGATGTGCAGCATCCCGCCGACCATGCCGAGGGCGCCGATGCCGATCAGCCCCGCGGCGATGTAGAGCCGCATCCGGCTCTCGTCGGCGGCCGACGGCGGCTGGGGGTCTTCGGGCAGGTCGAACCAATCCATCGGGTGAGAGCAGCCGGTCGGGTGGGCGGGAGGCGCCGCCCTAGGCCGGCCGGATGACGACGGGATGACGGCGGTATGCCGGCCGCGCAGGCCGCTACGGCTTCACCAGCAGCACGTTCACCGCCTTGGCGAGCACGTGGACGGTGTCGCCCTCTCGGAGGCCCAGCTCCTCCAGCGAGTCGACCGTCATGACCGAGGCCATGCGGTAGGCGGTGCCGACCAGTTCCACCTCGACCTGGGCCATCACGTCCCCGCGCTTGATCGCCGTCACCGTGGCGGGGATGTCGTTGCGCGCGCCGTGTTTCATGGGAGCTTCCGGGTTGCGCAGCCGGTTCGGCCGCCGTCCAGGCCTATCGCGGCCGGGGCCTCGGCATCAATCACGACGCCGGGTCCCCGGCCTGGAGACCGCCGGGCAGCGGCCCCGGGCAGGGCCGGATCAGCGACGGCCGGAGGCTCCGGCCGAGCCGCCATCGCTGCCGCCGGGCTGGAATCCGGCCGCGTTCGGCGGCCCCTTCATCCGGCCGTCCTGCTTCGGCATCTCCGAGCCCGGAGATCCGGTCGTCGTGCCCGTCGTCTCGCCTTTGCCCGTCGCGCCCTGGCCCGTCGCGCCCTGGCCCGTGTAGCCGGCCGCGTTGGGCGAACCCTGCATGCGGGTCCCGGTATTCTCCGCGGCCGTGGCGGCCGCGCCTGTCGCCAGGAGGCCGGCGATGGTCAGGCTGATCAGCGTCTTCATGTGCGAATCCTCAAGCGCTTCCCCAGGCCGCCTCTCCGGACGTACCGGGGCAACGCGGCCGGACGGATCCCGTTCACGCCGCCGCGACCGGACCGGCGCGGGCGCCGGGGTTGCGGGACAATACTTGCTGCGATGCGATATTTCTGCATCGAAGACGGGACGCGAGCCCGTTCCGCGAGGCAATGTATTGATTTATGTACGGAGTTGAGCCGCCGCGCACAATTGCAATCCGCGGCAGAATCTGTTTGAATATTCGGACGCGTTGCATTCCATCGTGGTGACTGAATTCGCTTGCGGCCTATCGGGCTCCGCGAGGAGGTCGAACATGTACGCTTTGGCCAAGACCAGAGAGAGAACCGACTGGGAGCTGGTCGTCGTCTTCGGCAGCTGGATCGTCTTCGAGATCGCGATCCTGATGCTGTGCTTGGTGTCGATGTAGGCTTTCTTCGAGACTACGCCCGATCCGTCGCGCCCCGGGCGGTGCCGGACCCCGGTCCGGTGGCCGATGCTTGGAGATGCGCGGAGACGCTTGAGAAACCCGCGCGTGCCGGGGCATGCTCTGCCGATCGCAGGAGTCGCCGACAGGGTCGGCGCGACGGCAGGGGACGGGTGCATGGCGAAGGCGGTGCGGGCGGGCGGTGATCGCGAGGCGCGTCAGAGACCCCCGGCCGAGGACGTCCACGCCGCGGAACTCGCGCGCCTGCGCGCCGAGGATCCGGCGCCGCGGCCGCCGGGCTGGCAGCTCTCGCTCCAGGCCGTCCGGCGCTTCATCTGCGGCGACGGCGCGACGCCCGCCAAGGTGGTCTGCGCCCCGGCGCTCGTGGAGCGGGCCATGGTCACCCTGGCGACCTCCCGCGCCCTGCTGCTGATCGGCGAGCCCGGGACCGCCAAGAGCCTGCTCTCGGAGCTCCTCGCCGCCGCAATCAGCGGGCGCTCGACCCTGACGATCCAGGGCGGCGCGTCGCTGACCGAGGACCAGATCCGCTACGGCTGGAACTACGCGCTGCTCGTCGCCGAGGGGCCGAGTCCGCGCGCCCTGGTGCCGGGCGCCCTCCATACCGGCCTCAGCGAGGGGCGGATCGTCCGCTTCGAGGAGCTGACCCGCTGCCCGCTGGAGGTGCAGGACAGCCTGCTCTCGGTCCTGTCCGACCGGGTGCTCGCGGTGCCCGAACTCACCGGCGCGGACGGGATGGTCTACGCCCGGGAGGGGTTCAACCTGATCGCCACGGCCAATACCCGCGACCGGGGCGTCAACGAGATGTCGGCGGCCCTCAAGCGCCGGTTCGGCTTCGAGACCGTCTTCCCGATCGCCGATCTCGACGCCGAGCTCGCCCTGGTGCAGCGCGAGGCCACCGCCCTGCTGGCCCGCTCCGGCGTGCCCCGCGCCCCGGATCCGGAGGTGCTCGAACTCCTCGTGACCTGCTTCCGGGAGCTGCGCGAGGCCGTGGACACGGAGGGGACCGGCATGGAGCGGCTCTCGTCCGTGATGAGCACCGCGGAGGCGGTCAGCGTCGCCCACGCCATCGGCGTGAAGGGCCATTTCCTGCGCGGCGATGCCGGCCGGCCGGAGGACATCGTCGCCTGCCTCGCCGGCACCGCCGCCAAGGACGACGCCGAGGACCTCGCCCGCCTGCGCCGCTACCTCGACCAGCGCGTCAGCCGCCGCTCCGGCGCGGCGTGGCGGGAGTTCTACGCGGCGCGGCACCTCCTCACCCCGCAATGAACCCCGCAATGAGCGGTCCCGCGCCGGATCCCGGCCGCCTGACCGTCATCGGCGTGCGCCACCATTCCCCGGCCTGCGCCGGGCTCGTCCGGCGGACGATCACGGCGCTGCGGCCGGCCTGCGTGCTGATCGAGGGGCCGGTCGACTTCAACCCGCACCTGCCCGACCTCGCCCTCGGCCACGACCTGCCGGTGGCGATCTTCTCGTTCCGGGCCGACGCGGCGGGCAGCGCCGCCTCCTACACGCCGTTCTGCGCCTTCTCGCCGGAATGGCAGGCCCTGGAGGCGGGCCGGGCGGTGGGTGCCGAGACGCTGTTCTGCGACCTGCCGGCCTGGGACCCGGCCTTCGGACGCCGCGCCAACCGCTACGCCGACCCGCACGGGGCGCGGGCCGAGGCGGCCGAGCGGGCCCTCGCCGCCGCCCTCGGCGTCGCCGACCAGGACGCCCTCTGGGACGTCCTCGCCGAGGCGGCGCCCGAGGCGGAGCTGCCGGCCCGGCTCGACCGCTACTTCGCCCTGCTGCGCCCGCCCGGCACGGACGATCCCGCCGAGGAGGCCCGCGAGCGCTTCATGGGCGCCTACGCGGCCCACGCCCTGCGGGCGGCCGGCGACCGGCCGGTCGTCCTCGTCTGCGGCGGCTGGCACGCGGACGCCGTCCGGCGCCACGCCGCGGGAGCGGACGGGACCCGGCCCGAGCCGGCGCCGCCGGAGCCGGACCTGCGCACCGGCAGCTACGTGGTGCCCTACGCCTATCCCCGGCTCGACCGGTTCTCGGGCTACGCGGCCGGCATGCCGGCGCCGGGCTACTACGAGCGCGTGGCCGAGTCGGGCCTCGCCCCCGCGGCCGACTGGGCGATGACGGCGATCACCGCGGCCCTGCGCGAGGCCGGGCAGGTCGTCTCCACCGCCGACCGCGTCGCCTGGCGGGTCCACGCCGAGGCCCTCGCCCGGCTGCGCGCCCATCCCGCGATCCTGCGCGCCGACCTGATCGACGCGGCCCTCGCGGCGCTGGTGAAGGACGCCCTCGACCGCCCGCCCGCCTGGGCGGCCGGCCGCGCCGCGCCCGGCCACCCGGCGCTCGCCGCGATG
>NZ_JBKFBI010000099.1:0-21876 GCF_053346095.1 Methylobacterium sp. A52T
CGGCCGGGGGCCCGGCGCCACCCGGCGCCGCCGCGCCTCGTCGCGCGGGCGGCCGGGACCGAGGCGGCCGGGCCGGATGCGACCCGCACGGAGGCGGCCGGGACCCCGATCCTCAAGGTCGAGAACCTCGCCAAGGCCTACGGCGCCCTGACGGTGCTGGAGGGCATCGACCTCGAGATCCGGGCGGGCGAGCTCGTCAGCCTCGTCGGGCCCAACGGCGCCGGCAAGACCACGCTGATGCGCTGCCTCAGCGACGGCACCGAGCCGTTCAAGGGGGCGATCGCCGTCGGCGGCACGCCGATCACCGGGCTGACGCCGAACCGGATCGTCGGCCTCGGCGTCGGGCGCAAGTTCCAGGTGGCGAGCGTGTTCGAGAGCCTGTCGGTGGCCGACTGCCTCCGCCTCGCCCGGGCGTCCCACGACGGCCTGAGCCCGGTCGGGCGGGCCGAGACGCTGGGCCTGCCGCAGCCGGCCCTCGACGTCCTGCGCATGACCGGCCTCGACCGCCAGCTGACGCAGCCGACGCGCCTCCTGTCCCACGGCCAGAAGCAGGCGCTGGAGCTCGCCATGGTGGTGGCGCTGGAGCCGCGGCTGATCCTGCTCGACGAGCCCACCGCCGGCCTGACCAAGGCCGAGCGCACCACCATCGGGACCGTCCTCAAGGCGCTCACCGCCGAGGGCCGGATCGCCGCCGTGCTGGTCGAGCACGACCTCGACTTCGTGCGCGAGATCTCGTCGCGGATCGTGGTGCTGCACCAGGGCCGGCTCGTCCTCGACGGCACCGTGGAGGCGGTCGTCGGCTCGGAGCTGGTCCGGACCATCTACTCGGGAGGCGGCCATGGTTGAGGCAGCGCGGCAGGCAGCACGGCAGGCAGCGCGGCAGGCTGCGCCGGCGGGGGCCGCCCTCGCCCTCGACGGCGTGTCGAGCGGCTACGGCGCCGTCGCCATCGTCAAGGACGTGTCCCTCTCGGTCGGGCCGGGGGAGATCGTGGCGCTGCTCGGCAAGAACGGCATGGGCAAGACCACGCTGCTCAAGACCGTCCTGGGCATGGTGGCCCTGCGCGGCGGCGCCATCACGGTCGGGGGCCAGGCGCTGGCCGGCCTCACGCCGGCCAAGCTCAACGCGCTCGGCGTCGGCTACGCGCCGCAGGAGCAGCCCCTGTTCCAGGACCTGTCGATCCGCGACAACCTGCGCCTCGCGGTGCCCTCCGACCGGATGCTGCCGGAGGCGCTGGAGCGGCTGTTCGGCCATTTCCCGTTCCTGAAGGACCGGCTGGCCCAGCGGGCCGGCACCCTCTCGGGCGGCGAGCAGAAGATGCTGATCCTCGGGCGCGCCCTGATGCTGCGCCCGCGCCTCCTGCTGATCGACGAGATCTCCGAGGGCGTGCAGCCCTCGATGGTCGAGCGCCTGCGCGGCGTGCTCCAGGCCGAGCGGGCCGCGGGCGTGTCCATGCTGGTGGTGGAGCAGCACGTCGCCTTCGCGCTGGCGCTCGCCGACCGCTACGCCGTCCTCAAGCTCGGCGAGATCGTCGACAGCGGTCCGGCGCAGGCGCCGGACGCGCGGGCGCGCGTCATCGACCATCTGGCGGTGTGAGGCTGTTCCGGTGCTGATCCCCACGCCGTCATCGCGAGCGCAGCGAAGCGACCCAGGGCAGCGTGACATCTCCGAGCGTGCCGCAGTCTGGGTTGCTTCGCTCCGCTCGCAAGGACGGCGAGATCGCTCCGAACCGAGAGCCGTAAGCGCATGAGAGAACTCAACACCTTCTCGATCGCCGCCCGCTGCCCGCGGACCGGCCAGCTCGGCGTCGCGGTGGCGAGCGCCGTCCCGGCGGTGGGCGGCCTGTGCCCGTTCCTCAGGGCCGGGATCGGGGCCGTCACCACCCAGTCCTGGGTGAATCCCTACCTCGCTGCCCGCATCCTCGACGGGCTGGCCGGCGGGCAGGATCCCGACGCCGCGCTGGCGGCGGCCCTCGCCACCGACGACCGGCCGGACCTGCGCCAGCTCGGCCTCGTCGACGGGCAGGGGCGGGCCGCCGCCTGGACCGGCGCCGGCTGCACGCCGGCGGCCGGCCACCGCACCGGGGCCGGCTACGCCGCGCAGGGCAACATGCTCGCCGGGCCGGGCGTGGTCGACGCCATGGCGGAGGCCTTCGAGGGAGCCGCCGCCCAGGATCTCGACGAGCGGCTGATGCGCGCCCTGGAGGCCGGCGACGCGGCCGGCGGCGACAAGCGCGGCAAGCAGTCGGCTTCGCTCCGGATCGTCGCCGCCGAGGATTACCCGCGCCTCGACCTGCGGGTCGACGAGCACGCCGAGCCCGTCGCCGAGCTGCGCCGCGTTCTCCTGGTCGCCCGCCGTCAGCTCGTGCCGTTCGTGGCCGGCATGCCCCGGAGGGACGGCCCGGCCGGCGCCCTGCCGGACGAGGTCGTGGCGATGCTGCTCAGGCCCCCCGCCGAGCGGCCGGGCGCCGCCGGGGATGCAGCCCCCGACCTGCTGCGCGACGTCGTCGGCCTGCGCCAGGAGCCCCGGCGGGTCGCGCACCTGCTGGCGCAGTTCGCGCCGGTGCTCGCCGAGATCGCGCGGCTCCGCGACCTCGACCTCGCGGACATCCACCCGCCGGTCGTGTTCGATCCGACGCTCCCCTACCGCCGGGTGCCCCATGACGACCGCCGCGACTGACGCCCTCTGGCAAGCCCCGATCACCGAGCTCGCGCGGCGGATCGCGGCGCGGGAGCTGTCGAGCGCCGAGCTCGTCGGCGCCAGCCTCGACCGGATCGCGCGCCTCGACGGCGCCCTGAACAGCTTCGTCCACCTCTCGCCCGCGGCCCTCGACGCCGCCCGCGCGGCCGATGCCGAGATCGCCCGGACGGGGCCGCGCGGCCCGCTCCACGGCATCCCGATCGCCGTCAAGGACAACTACACCACGGCCGACATGCCGACCCGGGCCGGCACGGCGGTGGAGGCCCTGACCTTCCCGGCGGCCGACAGCCACGCCGTGGCGCGGCTGCGGGCGGCCGGCGCGGTGATCCTCGGCAAGACGCGGATGCACGAATTCGCCTGGGGCATGGTCACGCCGCCGACCCGCAACCCCTGGGACCCCGACCGGGTGCCCGGCGGCTCCAGCGGCGGCTCGGGCGCGGCGGTCGCGGCCCGCCTCTGCCCGGCCGCGCTCGGCTCGGACACGGGCGGCTCGATCCGGATCCCGGCCGCCCTGTGCGGGATCGTCGGCCTCAAGCCGACCTACGGCCGGGTCGGCCGGTCGGGGATCGTGCCGCATTCCTGGTCCCTCGACCATGCCGGGCCGCTGACCCTGACGGTGGCCGATTCCGCCCTGATGCTGCGGGCGCTCGCCGGCCCGGATGCCGGCGATCCCGCGGCCAGCGCGGCGCCGGTCCCCGACTACACGGCCGGGCTCGACCGGCCGATCCGGGGCCTGCGGGTCGCGGTGATCCGCAACCACTTCTTCGACGCGATCGACGACGACGTCGCCGCCGCCGTCGAGGCGGCGCTCCGCTTCCTCGAAGACCGGGGCTGCATGGTGCGCGACGTCGCGGTGCCGTCCCTGCGCCACGGCCTCGGCGCCATCTACGCCATCGAGCTCGCCTCCTCGACCGCCTACCACGACCGCAGCCTCGCCCGGGGCCACGTGGCGGGCTTCGCCGCCGACGTCCGCGACCTCGTGGAGATGGGCCGGCTCGTGACCGGGCCGGACTACCTGCGGGCCGAGCAGGTGCGGGCCCTGATCATGGACGAGATGGCCGCCGTCCTGGCCGAGGCCGACGTGATCGTCGGCCCGGCCTCGCCGCTGACCGCGTGGCGGACGGACGAGTCCGCGGTGACGCTCGGCGGGCGCGCGGAGAGCGTGCTGGCGGCCTCCTGGCGCCTGACCTACCCGTTCAACCTCGCGGGCCTGCCGGCACTCGCGCTGCCCTGCGGCTTCGACCGGCGCGGCCTGCCGATCAGCCTCCAGATCGCCGCCCGGCCCTTCGCCGAGGCCGAGATCCTGCGCGTCGCCCACCAGTACGAGCGGGCGCACGCATGGTGGTCCCGGGTGCCGCCCCTGGCCGGCTGAGGCGCCGCCCCGGTCCCGCGCAGCTGTGCGGGACCGGGGCGGTCGATTGTACACAACCAATACCGTGCCGCATCGCGAATATCCGCGTGATCTACCGATCAATGCGCGTGGAACCCTTTCTCCGCCGCTGCCGTTGCTGGCTTCGATTGAAGTCAGGAGGCTAACCATGCGGACCATCATTCTCTCGGGCGCCCTGTTCGCGGCCCTGTGCGGCGCGGCGAGCGCCGAGGAGACCACCGTCATCCGCCGCGACGGGCCCGCCGTCGTCGACCACCGCGACACCGTGGTCGAGAAGCGCGAGGTCACCACCGGCAGCGTCGATTGCGGCTCCAAGACCGTCCACAAGGAGGACGGCATGGGCAACTCCAAGACCGTCCACAAGGAAGGCTGCAACTGATCCTCGGCGGACAGCCGCGCCCTGACGACCCTGGAGATCTCAGCATGACCAACAAGCTACTTCTGTCGCTGGCGACGGCCGGCCTCCTCGCCCTCCCGGCGGCCGCCCAGGCGCAGGGCACCCTGCGGGGCGCGGCCGAGGGTGCGGCGGTCGGCGCCGATGCGGCCGGCCCGGTCGGCGGCATCGTCGGCGGCGCGGTCGGCGCGGCGACCGGCACGGTGGGCGGCATCCTGGGCGTCGACGACCGCCCGCGGTTCCGCAGCTACGTCCGCGACCGCGGCGTGCGCTCGTACAGCTGGGGCGGCCCGGTCCGGGTCGGCACCGTGCTGCCGGAGGACAGCGTCACCTACTACGACGTGCCCACCGAGTACCGGGTGCGTCCGGGCTACCGCTACACCATCGTGAACGACCAGCCCGTCCTGGTCGATCGCGGCCACCGCATCGTCGAAGTCATCGACTGATCGGAGGGGCGCCGGGATCCCGGCGCTCCGTCAGGCCCGACGGCCCGTCCGGCATCGCCGGGCGGCCCGTCGCGCGTGCGGCGGGCCGTGCCGGACGAGGAGACGAGATCGCGCGTCCCGCGCGGGCACGGGCGCTGGAGGCGAGGCGCGACGGCCCCCCTCTCCCGGGCGGGAGAGGGCCGGGGTGAGGGACGAGAAGGATCAGGATCGAGCGCCCCGTCGCCGTTCAGCCGAAGTCGAGACTTTCTCGGTGAGGCCGCATCCCTCACCCTGTCCCTCTCCCGCACGGGAGAGGGGACCCGCGGCCGGTCCCGAAGCCGCTGCCGACACGGACGCGCGGATCCGACGGCCCCGCCGCGGGCGCGCGGCCGGTCGCGGCGGGATCGGCCCCCGCCTCACCCCCGCGTGAGCACCAGTTCCGGCAGGTGCAGGGTGATCCGGTAGGCGGAGGCGTCGTGGCTGCGCGTCACGCGCGCCTCGAGCTGGCGCAGGGACATCTCCACCAGCAGGGTGCCGAAGCCCCGGCCCGGCCGCGGCTCGGCCACGCGGGCCACGCGCTCGCACCAGTCCAGGACGAGCCCCGCCTCCTGCCGCTCCCAGGTGACCGACAGCGCGCCGTCGTCGGACCCGAGCGCGCCGTACTTCACCGAGTTCGTCGCCCACTCGTGCAGGATCATCGCCAGCGACGACACGTGCCGCCAGTTGATCGCCACGAGGGGGCCCTCGATCACCGTGGGGACGTGGTCGCGGTACGGGCGCAGGGTCGCGCCGATCAGGCCGGCGAGGTCGCTCATGCCCTGGCCGTCGGAGGGGTCGGCCAAGGAATGCGCCCGCCCGAGGGCCGAGATGCGGTCGCGCATGTCGGTGGCGAAGACGCCGATCTCCCGGTGCGTGCGGGCGCCCGCCGAGATCATCCCGCCGATGATGGCGAACAGGTTCTTCACCCGGTGGTTCATCTCCCGCAGCATCAGGTCGCGGGTCTCGGCGAGCGCGTATTCGGGCGACACGTCGATGCAGACGCCGACGATCCGCTTCCGGTCGCCGCTCCGGGTCAGGCGCCCGTAGCTGCGGATGTGCCGCGGCGCGTGGTCGGCGGCGCGCACGCGGATGCGCGCCTCGAACTCGTCCAGGCCGTGCGCCGCCTGGGCGAGCGCCGCCTCGAAGCCGGGACGGTCCTCGGGCAGCACGCTGGCCGCCAGGGACGCGGTGGGGTGCGGGGTGTCGGGCACGAGGCCGAACATGGTGCCGGCCGTGCTGTCGACCACGACGGTCCCGGCATCGGGGCTGTACTCCCAGACGCCGATGCCCCCGGCCTTCACGGCCAGTTCCAGCCGCTCGCGCTCCGCGGCGAGCTGGCGCTCCAGCGACAGCGCCTCGGTGATGTCGGTGAGCACCAGGGTGGCGCCGTCGACGCTGCCGTTCTGCAGGCGGTAGGGCAGCACCCGCAGCGAGAGCGTGCGCTCCCCGTCCCGGGTGGCGACGCGCCGCTGGATCACCGAGCCGCCGGCGCAGACCTCCTGGGCGTCGTGCAGGTACTCGTGCCCGGCGAGCCGGCTCGACACGTCGGCGAGGGGGCGGCCGCGATCGCCCGGCTGCAGCGGGAAGATCGCGGTGGCCGACGTGGTGAAGCTGCGCACCTTCAACTCGCGGTCGAGCACCACGACGGCGAGGTCGGTGGATTCGAAGAAGTTGCGCAGGTCGGCGTTGGCGATGGTGAGCTGCTCGACCTTGGTCTTCAGCTCGTCGTTGACCGTGGACAGCTCCTCGTTCGTCGACTGGAGCTCCTCGTTCATCGACATCATTTCTTCGTTGGAGCTCTTCAGCTCCTCGTTCGTCGTCTCCAGCTCCTCGACCGCCGAGCGCAGCTTGTAGCGCGTGCGCAGCAGCTCCTCTTCCAGCGCCTCGACGTGGTCGCCGCCGGCATCCATCTCGATCAGGTCGAGGTCGTCCGCCGCCCGGAAGGCGCCGGTGTCGCGCAGGACCAGGAGCATCGAGCCGTCGGGCAGGGGATCGCAGATCAGCTCCACCGGCTGGACGCCGTATTCCGAGCGGATCTCCACGTCGCGCACGACCACGCGCTTGCGGGCGTCGCGGGTCTGGCGGAGCAGCGGGCCGATGACGTCGCGCAGGCCCGGGCGCGCGAGGGTGATCGCGCTGGTGCCGCCGGTCCGGGTCACCGGGAAGTCGAAGTAGCGGCTCAGGCGCCCGTAGGCGGCGATGATGCCGCCATCCTCGTTGAGCACCATGCTGGGCGGGGCGTAGCGCTCCATGACGCGGCGCACCGCCACGGTCTCGTCGGCGATCGAGGGCTCGCCGCGGCGCTCCTCGCGGCCGCCGCGCCGGACCTCGCCCCGGCGTGCGCTCCCGGGCAGGTCGATCGGGTATTGCGGCGCGCCCGGCGGCCGCTCGAACAGGCGGGCGTGCTGGTCGATGACGGGGAAGAGGTGCTCGAACCGGCTGACGCTCTCCGAGGGGCCGAGGAACAGGTAGCCCCCCGGCCGGACCGCGTAGTGGAACAGCGGCACCACCGATTGCTGGAGGCGCTCGTCGAAATAGATCAGCAGGTTGCGGCAGGACAGGAGGTCGACCCGCGAGAAGGGCGGGTCCTTGACCAGGCTGTGGCTGGAGAAGCGGATCAGGTCGCGGATCTCGGCCGCGACGGTGAAGCGCTCGGCGTGGAGGACGACGTAGCGCTCCCGCAGATGGGCCGGGATGTCGGCGAGCGCGGCGGCCGGGTAGGTCGCCTCCCGGGCGATCTGGAGCATGCGCTCGTCGATGTCGGTGGCGAAGATCTGGACCGCCAGCGGCACGCCGAGGCGGCGGGCGGCGTCGGCGAACAGCATGGCGATGCTGTAGGCCTCCTCGCCGCTGGAGCAGCCCGGGATCCAGACCCGGATGTCCTCCTCGGGGTCGCGGGTGCGCAGCAGGGGCTCCACCACCCGCTCCCGGAGGAGCTCGAACAGCTCGGCGTCGCGGAAGAAGCGGGTGACGTTGATGAGGAGGTCGCGGAACAGCGCCTCGCACTCGGTCTTGTCGGCCCGGACGCGGCCCAGATAGGCCCGGCCGGACTCGAGCCCGAGCACGTGCATGCGCCGCTCGACCCGCCGGACCAGGGTGGTCCGCTTGTAGCCGGAGAAGTCGTGGCCCACCGCCGCGCGGATGACCCGGCAGAGGTCGTCGATGTGGTCCGCGACGAGGCGGGCCTCGTCGTCGACGCCGTCGGTGCCGCGGCGGCGGAAGAAGCTCGTGAGGCAGTCCACGATCTCGCCCGGCGGCCGCACGAAGTCGACGAGGCTGGTCCCGACCGCCGAGAGCGGCATGCCGTCGTAGCGGGCGGTGTCGGGCTGCTGCACCACGCAGACGCCGCCGTGCTCCTTGATGGCCCGCAGGCCGGTCGTGCCGTCGGCCCCCGTGCCCGACAGGATCACGCAGGCGGCGTTGGCCTGCTGGTCGACCGCGAGCGACAGGAAGAAGTCGTCGATGGGCCGGCGCAGGCCCCGCGGCTGGACGAAGTGGGTGAGTTCGAGGACGCCGTTCTGGATGACGAGGCCGCGCCCGGGCGGGATGATGTAGACCTTGTCGCCCGCGATCCGCTCCCCGCCCTCGCACTGGAGCACCTCCAGCTCGGTCTGCCGGTCGAGGAGCTGCGCCAGCATGCTCTCGTGATTGGGGTCGAGGTGCTGGACGATGACGAAGGCCATGCCGGTCGGCGGCCGGGCGCGCGCCAGCATCTCCCGCAGGGCCTCGAGCCCCCCCGCCGAGGCGCCGATGCCCACGACGGGCCCGGCGAAGGGCGGGGCGGTCACCGTGCCGGCGCCGTCCAGGACCTCCGAGGCCTCGCCTCCGGGGGCGTTATGGAAATCCTGGTGCATCGAGATCCGCGAGCGTGAGCTTGGCCTGCGCGACCGTGGCGACCGTGTTGGCGATCGTCATCAGCGAGCCCTCGATGACGAGCCCACTCTCCGCAAGCGTCGGGGTCAGCCGGGACAGGGTCCGGCCGAGTTCGGTATCGTAGGCGGAAAGCAACTCGGGTTGCGAGCGGCTGACGTCGAATTGGGATGCGAAAAGAAAGCGCACCTCGCCCGACAGGGCCTTCAGTTTGGACATGTACAGCAGGTTGACGAAGGGCTTCCCGTCCTTGCGGAAATTCAGGATCGGCGTGCGCACCGTGTCCTGCCGGTCGTTCTCCAGGAAGGCGTGGATCTTGGCCCGCGCCTCCCGGTTGTCGGCGTCGCGCTGGAGGAGGCGGCAATTGCGCCCGACGACCTCCGCGCCCGTGTAGCCGGTGAGCTGGTGGAACCGCTCGTTCACCAGGAGCAGGACGTTGTCGTCGCCCGCCGCGGCCAGCGCCAGGGCGATGTGGGATTTCTCGAAGAAGGTCGTGAGTTCGGCCGGGATGGTCTGCGTGTCCACGGTAGCTTCCCTGTCGCCTCCGTTCGGCGCGGTCCCGCCGGTCCGCTCCCGGGTCCGCCTGCCCGACGGGCACCGCGCCGGGACGCCCACGATGGTGCCCGCGAGGACGCCCTCATGGGCGCGCCGCCGCGGTAAGGCAATGACGCCCGGGCCGGCGAACCCGTTCCGCGCGTCCCTGCGACGCCGTGTGCCCCGGGGGCACCGCCCGTCCGGGGCCATCCGGACCTCAGCCCTCGCCGCCGATGATGCCGCGGATGCGGGTCGCGAGCGCCTCCAGGGCGAAGGGCTTCGTCATCACCTGCATGCCGGGGCCGAGATGGCCGTGGTTGAGGGCGGCGTTCTCGGCGTAGCCGGTGATGAACAGGACCTTCAGGTCGGGGCGGTGCTGGCGGCCGGCATCGGCCATCTGGCGGCCGTTCATGCCGCCGGGCAGGCCGACATCGGTGATGAGCATGTCGACGCGCACGTCCGACTGGAGGACCTTCAGCCCCGAGGCGCCGTCCGCCGCCTCGATCGCCGCGTAGCCGAGATCCTCCAGCACCTCGGTGACCAGCATCCGCACGGTCGGCTCGTCGTCCACCACCAGGACCGTCTCGCCCTGCTCGGCGCGGGGCGCGTGGGCGAGGTCCGGCAGGATCACCTCGGCCTCCGCCTCGCCGAGATGGCGGGGCAGGTAGAGGCAGACCATCGTGCCCTGGCCGACCTCCGAGTAGATCCGGACCTGACCGCCCGACTGCTTGGCGAAGCCGTAGATCATCGACAGGCCGAGGCCGGTGCCCTCGCCGATCGGCTTGGTGGTGAAGAACGGGTCGAAGACCTTGGCGACCACGTCGGGGGTCATGCCGGTGCCGTTGTCCGAGACGCAGAGCGTGACGTACTGCCCCGGCTCCAGCTCGCGCTCCTGGGCGGCCCGGTGGTCGAGCCAGCGGTTGGCCGTCTCGATGACGATGCGCCCGCCCGCCGGCATCGCGTCCCGGGCGTTGATGCACAGGTTGAGCAGCGCGTTCTCGAGCTGGCTCGGGTCGACCAGCGTCGGCCACAGGCCGCCGGCCCCGACCGACTCGATCGCCACCGACGGGCCGACCGTGCGGCGGACGAGCTCCATCATGCCCTCGACCAGGCGGTTCGCGTCCGTCGGCTTCGGGTCGAGGGTCTGGCGGCGCGAGAAGGCCAGCAGGCGGTGGGTCAGGGCGGCGGCGCGCTTGGCCGCGCCCTGCGCCGCGCCGATGTAGCGGTCGAGGTCGCCGACCCGGCCCTGCAGCATCCGGGTCTGCATCAGCTCCAGCGAGCCGACGATGCCGGCCAGCATGTTGTTGAAGTCGTGGGCGAGCCCGCCGGTGAGCTGGCCGACCGCCTCCATCTTCTGCGACTGGCGCAGCGCCTCCTCGGCGCGCATCAGCTCGGCCGTCCGCTCGGCGACCCGCTGCTCCAGGGTCTCGTTGAGGCTGCGCAGCGCCGCGGCGACGCGGTCCCGCTCCGCCTCGACGGCGCGGCGCTCGTCCACGTCGATCAGGACCCCGGGGAAGCTCAGGGGCGTGCCGTCGGGCGCGTGGTCGACGCGGCCGTTGGCCTCCAGCCAGTAGTAGCGCCCGTCCGCCCGGCGGACCCGGTACTGGTGCGCGTAGGCGCCGCCCCGGGCGACGGCCGCGTTGATGGCCGCGGCCAGCCCGGGCTGGTCGTCCGGATGCACGGTCGCGACGATCCGGGCGAGCGGGATGCCGTCCCGGCCCAGCGCCGGGTCGAGGCCGAAGCTGCGGGCGAAGCCCTCGTCGACCGTGAACCGGTCGCTCGGCAGGTCCCAGTGCCACGTGCCGATGATGGCGCCGGCCGCGAGGGCGAGCTGGACGCGCTCGATGTTGGTGCGGGCGAGCGCCTCGCTGGCGCGCAGGGCGTCCTCCGCCTGCCGGCGCGCCGTGATGTCCCGGAACAGCACCGAGACCTGGCGCCGGCTCGCCGGCCCGATCCGGGCGGCCGAGACGTCGATGAAGCGGTCGGCCTGGGCGAAGAAGCGCTCGAACCGGATCGGGACGCCGGTGCGGAGCACGCCGCCGTAGAGCTCGAGCCAGGCCTCCGCGTCCTCGGCCGACACGAGGTCGCGCAGCGTCCGCCCGACGATGCCGGCGATGCCGGTGTGGCGCTCGTAGCCGGGATTGGCCTCGACGTGGACGTAGTCGCTGAGCGGGCCGTGCGGGCCGTCGAAGAACTCGATGATGCAGAAGCCGTCGTCGATGGCCTCGAACAGCGTCCGGTAGCGCTCCTCGCCGGCGCGCAGGGCGTCGCGGGCCTCGCGCTGCTCGGTGATGTCGCGCGCGACCCCGGAGAACCGCACCGGCCGCCCCGCGGCGTCGCGCTCGATCTCCCCTTGCCGGGCGATCCAGCGGATCTCGCCGGTATCCGGCCGCCGGATCCGGTAGGCGACGTCCCGCGGGGCGTCGCCGCGGCTCCGGCTCTCCGCCGTCGAGACGAGGGCCCGGTCCTCCGGCAGGATCAGCGCCTCGACCAGCTCGGCCGGGTAGGTGTCGCGCTCCGGCAGGCCGTAGAGCCGGCAGAATTGCGGGGTCGGGTGCAGGAGCCCGTCCGCGACCCCCACGGTGAACAGGCCGATCCCGCCCGCCTCCTGCGCCCGCAGCAGGCGCGCCTCGGCCTCCCGGAGGGCGAGGCCGGGCCCGGACAGGTCGGCGGGGGGCCGCGGGAGCGTCGGCGCGTCCGCCTGGGCGCCGGTGGCGGCCGCCCGCGCCCGGAGTCCGGCGGCCTCCGCCTCCAGCGCGCGGGCGCGCCGCAGGAGCGCCTCGGTCCCCGTCTCGTCCACGCTCAGCGCCCGTGCGTCGCGCTGGACTCCCCCGCCGGCCGCGCGGGGCGGTCGGGGCGGATCGCCGGAATCGGGAGGGCGGGTGATACGGGCACGGGGCTGGCGCTGCGACAGAGGGGCGGGGCGTGGGCGCCTTCTGCCGGAAACGGACCTGGGACGCCACGGGACCGGACCATAACGCGCGGAAACCGCTAAGGCTGCGTCGGCCGGCCCGCCGGCGAGACCGGCGGGTGCGCCCGCCCGGGGCGACGGGGGCCGCCGGCTACGGCTCGGCGAGGCGGCAGGTGGCGCTGCTCGCGCGGGGCCAGCCGTAGTAGATCGTCTCGGCCTGCACGTCGGCGAGGCTCACGACCTCCGGCACCGAGGCCTGCTGCGTGTCGAGCACCGTCCCGCCGGCCCCCGTGAAGGTGCAGAGCACGGTCACGTTCGTCGCGAGGTCCGGGCCGGTGTTGCGCAGGTTGACCATCGCCCGCTGCGGCTCGTGCGAGTCCGGCGGCGTGTGCAGCCGGGTCTCCCGCAGGACCAGGCCGGCGTCGGCCCGCGCCGGCGGGGCGAACGCGACGATCAGGTCGGCAGCCAGGAAGGCGCCGGCCCACCGCGACGACTGCATCCTGCGCATGGTCGGTCCATCCTCTCCTCGTGCCGGGTCTCGGTGCCGGATCCCGGTACAGGGTCCCGGTATAGGGTCCCTGGCCCGGCACCCGCCTCGATCCAACTTGTAACCCGGGATCCGGGTTCGGCGTCAGGCGCCGCGCACCGGACGCCCCGCCGAGAACGCCCCGCCGAACTCGGGGCCGGGCCGGTCCATCCTCAGTTGCGCAGCGGCTCGGCGTCGATCTGCATCCGGTAGATCGTCGTCGGGAACTTGACCGTCGAGGCCGCGCCGCCGCTCATCGCCGGCGTGCGGTTCATCTGCGCCGCCGGGATCCACAGGCCGCCCTGCTCGTCGATCCACATCGCGTCGACCCAGACGAGCCGCGGGTCCTGCACCAGCGTGCTCACGGTCCCGTCCGGCGCGATCTTGAGGATCCGCAGGCCGTCCGTGTCGCTCGCGTAGATGGTGCCTTTCGCGTCGATGGCGGTGCCGCCCGTCGCCACCGTGGCGGCGTGGAGCTTCACGTGCCGGGCGCGCTCGTCGTCGCTCACGGCCGCGTCGTCGAGGTACCGGGTCTCGATGCTGTAGAGCGGCCCGGTGCACGCTTGGTAGTAGAAGGTCTTGCCGTCCGGCGAGACTTCCAGCTGGTCGGCGTGGATGAAGAGCAGCTTGTCCTTGTCGTCCCGGAGCACCCGGCCCTGGCCGGTCAGCGGGCGCTGGGCGATCGTTGACCAGTGTCCGTCGAGCACCCGCCGGAGGCCGCCGGTCTCGCGGTCGAGGACGATCAGCCCGGGCTGGCCGGCGTCCGTCAGGTAGATGTGGCCGCCGTTGAACCGGAAATCGTCGATGAAGCTCTTCTCGGTGGTCGCCGCCTGCAGCGGGTAGACCCTGCGCACGGCGTTCGTGGCGAGGTCGATCTGCACGAGCTTCGGGCCGCCCGGCAGCGGCGCCGCGCCCATGCCGGGCGCGCCCTTGTCGACCACCCAGAGGTCCCCGTCCGGGCCGATCCGGATGGCGTTGACCGCCACGAAGGCCTTGGCCGGGTCGTCGCCCGTCTTCCAGGCGTTCCAGGCCGCGTCGGGGAACGGGACCGCCTTGCCGTCCCGCCACTCGCCGAGCTCGATCCCCTTGTCCTTGCTCTGCCGCTGGAACGGCGAGAACAGCCGGCCGTCCGCGGACCGGGTGATGCCGTTGAAGACGAGGTCGTTCGACTCCACCATCGGCTTCAGGGCGTCGGACCCGGCCGGCGCCTCGGCGGCGCGGCCGGGCGCGCCGAGGCCGGCGGCCAGCAGGAGGGCGAGGAGCGTGGCGCGCATGGTGGGATCCCGGTCCGGCGGTGAGGCGTCTCGCCCGGTAAGCCCGCGGGGCGCGCGGTGTTCCGGGCCGGTCCCATCGGCCGCAGTCGCGAGTCCGGCTCGCGGGCCTTCCCGAAACGCCTGCAACGACGCCTGCGACGCTTCGCCAGGGCTGGATCCCGGCGTTTTGAGAACATATAGTGAACTCAGGGTGAGCGCCGCGCGGGGCGGCCGAGGAGGAGCGAGGAATGGCCAAGTACCGGTTCCACTGCACCAACGGCCTCGAATGCGTGTTCGACGCCCGCGGCACCGAGGTGCGCGCGACGGCGCGCCTCGTCGACCGCGCCCGCAAGGTCGCCTCCGACGTGCGGCGCTCGCTGGCCAACCGCACCGACTGGGCCGAGTGGCGGGTGAGCGTGCACGACCTCTCGGGCCGGCGGGTCCTGGTGCAGCCCTTCGTGCAGCCCTTCGAGAAGGCGTCGGGTCGCGCCAGGGCGGCCTGAATGGCGGCGCCGATCGGGACGGTCGCGCAGGGGTCCGGTGCGGCGGCCGCGGGGCCGGATCAGACGATCCGCCCCTTGAGCCTTGCCGAGTTCATCGGTCAGCGCGCGGCGCGGGCGAACATGCAGGTGTTCATCGAGGCGGCGCGGAAGACCGGGCAGGCGCTCGACCACGTGCTGTTCGTCGGGCCGCCGGGCCTGGGCAAGACCACGCTCGCCCAGATCGTGGCGCGCGAGCTCGGCGTGAACTTCCGCTCGACCTCCGGGCCGGTCATCGCCAAGGCCGGGGATCTCGCCGCCCAGCTCACCAACCTGGAGGAGCGCGACGTCCTGTTCATCGACGAGATCCACCGGCTCAACCCGGCGGTCGAGGAGATCCTCTACCCGGCCATGGAGGATTACCAGCTCGACCTGATCATCGGCGAGGGCCCGGCGGCGCGCTCGGTCAAGATCGAGCTGCCGAAGTTCACGCTGGTCGGCGCCACGACGCGGGCGGGGCTGCTGACGACGCCGCTGCGCGACCGGTTCGGGATCCCGATCCGGCTGGAGTTCTACGAGATCGACGAGCTGGAGCAGATCGTGGCGCGCGGCGCGCGGGTGCTGGGTCTGGGCATGTCGGCGGAGGGCGCCAACGAGATCGCCCGTCGGGCGCGGGGCACGCCGCGGATCGCGGGGCGGCTCTTGCGGCGGGTGCGGGACTTCGCGGTGGTGGCGGAGGCCGAGACGGTGACGCGGGCGATCGCCGACCGGGCGCTGCAGCTCTTGGACGTGGACGGGGCGGGTCTCGACGTGATGGACCGCAAGTACCTGAGCCTGATCGCGCGCTCGTTCGGGGGCGGGCCGGTGGGGATCGAGACGATCGGGGCGGCGCTGTCGGAGCCGCGGGACGCGATCGAGGACATCATCGAGCCCTACCTGATCCAGCGCGGCTTCGTGCAGCGCACACCCCGCGGACGCGTCCTCACCCGACACGCCTACCGGCATCTCGGCCTGCCGGAGCCGGAGCCGGCCCCGGTCGCCGCCTGAGCGCCGGCCGAATTGCCGGATCCCGTCACGGGCCCTAGCTTCCCCCGGCACAGCGGAGGCGCCCGCGATGATCGATCTCTACGCCTGGAACACCCCCAACGGCCGGAAGATCAGCGTGGCGCTGGAGGAGATGGCGCTGCCCTACCGGGTCATCCCGGTCGACATCACCCAGGGGGCGCAGCACGCGCCGGACTTCCTGGCGATTAGCCCGAACAACCGCATCCCCGCCATCGTCGACCCGGACGGGCCGGACGGGTCCCCGATCCCGGTGTTCGAGTCCGGCGCGATCCTGCTCTACCTCGCCGAGAAGACCGGCCGCTTCCTGCCCGAGGACCGGCGGCAGCGCGTCGCCGCCCTGGAATGGCTGATGTGGCAGATGGGCGGCTTCGGGCCGATGCCCGGCCAGGTCCACCACTTCCTGACCGTCGCGGAGGCCGACCGCGCCTACGGGCTCGCCCGCTACAGCAAGGAGACGCACCGGCTCTACGGCGTGCTGGACCGGCGCCTCGCGCAGGTCGCGTACGTCGCGGGGCCGCTCTCGGTGGCGGATTTCGCGATCCTCGGCTGGGCGTGGCGCCACGAGCGCCATCAGGTCGACCTCGCCGATTACCCGCAGGTCCGGCGCTGGTACGACCGGATGATGGAGCGCCCCGCCGTGCAGCGGGGCTTCGCCGTCCCGCTGAGCTGAGGCGGGGCGCCCCCTGGTCCGGCGCTTGCGACGCCGGGATCCACCGTTCGGGGAGTGACGATGAGGCGACGCACCTTCCTGGCCGCGGGGGCCGCGGCCCTGGCGGCCCCCGCCGTCGGGCGGGCGCAGGGCGCCCGGGTCCTGCGCATGGTCCCCCAGGCGAACGTCACCTCCATCGACCCGATCTGGACGACGGCGATCGTGACCCGCAACCACGCCTACGTGGTCTACGACACGCTGTTCGGCCTCGACGCCGACCTGCGGCCGCAGCCGCAGATGGCGGCCGGCCTGAAGGTCGAGCAGGACGGGCGCCGGGTGACGATCCCCCTGCGCGCGGGCCTGCGCTTCCACGACGGCACGCCGGTCCTGGCGCGCGACTGCGTCGCCAGCATCCGGCGCTGGGCGGCGCGCAACGGCTTCGGCCAGACCCTGATGGCCGCCACCGACGAGCTCGCCCACGACGGCGACACCGACATCGTGTTCCGGCTGAAGGCGCCGTTCCCGCTCCTGCCGCAGGCGCTGGCGAGCGTCAGCCAGCCGGCCTTCGTCATGCCCGAGCGGGTCGCCCAGACCGACCCGTACAAGCAGATCACCGACGCCACCGGCTCCGGGCCGTTCCGCTGGAAGGCCGACGAGTTCAACTCGGGCAGCCTGATGGTCTACGAGCGCCACCCCGGCTACGTGCCGGCGCCCGGGACGCCGAGCCTGACGGCCGGCGGCAAGGTCGCCCATTTCGACCGGATCGAGTGGCGGATCATCGCCGACGGCGCCACCGCGGCCGCGGCCCTGCAGAACGGCGAGATCGACTGGTACGAGCAGCCGCCGCCCGAGCTGCAGCAGCTGCTCGCCCGCAACCGCGACATCGTGGTGGAGGGCCTCGACCGGCTCACCAACCCGGCGATCCTGCGGATGAACCACCTGCAGCCGCCCTTCGACGACGTCGCGGTGCGCCGGGCGGTGCTGCCGGCGATCGTCCAGAGCGACTTCATGGCGGCGATCGTCGGCGACGATCCCGCGGCCTACGACGACCGCTGCGGGATCTTCACGCCCGGCACGCCGATGGCGAGCCAGGCCGGCCTGGAGGCCCTCACCGGGCCGCGCAGCCTGGAGGCGGCCCGCGCGGCGCTCAAGGCCTCGGGCTACGACGGCGCGAAGATCCGGCTGATCGGCCCCACGGACCTGCTGGCGCCCGCGGCGCTGACCCAGGTCGCGGCCGACCTGCTCCCCCGGATCGGCTTCAACGTCGACCTGGCCCTGAGCGACTGGGGCACGGTGATCCAGCGGCGCGTCTCCCGCGAGCCCGTCGAGAAGGGCGGCTGGTCGGTGCTGCTCACCACCTTCTCGTCCTTCGACAACGCCGACCCCGCCGCCCTGCAGCCGCTCCGGGCCAGCGGGCCGAACGCGTGGTTCGGCTGGCCGTCGGTGCCGCGGCTGGAGGCGCTGCGGACCGCGTGGTTCGCGGCCTCCGACGCGGAGGCGCGCCGGGCGATCTGCGCCGACATGCAGCGGATCGCCCTCGAGGAGGTCGTGTTCGTGCCGGTCGGCTCCTACCGCTCGATGACGTCCTACCGGCGCGACCTCACGGGCCGCCTCCCGGGCTTCCCGATCCTCTGGAACCTCCGGCGCGCCTGAGGGCGCGGTTCCGGCCCCGCCGGGGCCGCCTCACGCCCTCCGGCGCACCGCGCCGGCCTCTGCCGCTGCCTCTGCTTCCGCCGCGCCCTCGCGCTCCAGCCGCTCCAGCAGGTCGCCGAGGGGCATCGGGCGGCCGATGTGGTAGCCCTGGGCGTAGCGGCTGCCGTGCCGCCGCGCCACGTCGAGCTGCGCCTCCGTCTCGATCCCCTCGACGATCCCGTCGAGGCCGAGGTTGCGGCACAGGTCCAGGATCGTGGAGACGAGGCTGCAGCCCCGGTCGGTGTCGATGTCGGCCATGAAGCCGCGGTCGATCTTGATCTTGTCCAGCGGCAGGCGGTGGACGTAGCCCAGGCTGGAATAGCCGGTCCCGAAATCGTCGAGCGCGATCTTGATGCCCAGGCTGCGCAGGGTGGTGATGGCCGCCTTGGCGTGGTCGAAGTCGCGCATCAGGGCCGTCTCGGTCAGCTCGAGCGTCAGGCGGCGCGGGTCGATGCCGCTGCCCCGCACCGCCGCCAGGATCGACAGGACGGTCTCGGGTGAGGCGAGGTCGTGGGCGGACAGGTTGAAGGACAGGCCGGTCCCGGGCGGGAGCTGCGCGCAGTCGGCGAGCGCCTTGCGCAGGAGCAGCAGCGTCACCGTGTGGATCATGCCGCCGCGCTCGGCGGCCGCGATGAACCGGTCCGGCGCGACGCGGCCCAGCGTCGGGCTCGTCCAGCGCGCCAGACCCTCCACGAAGGCGGTCCGCCCCGTGGTGAGGTCGAGGACCGGCTGGTAGTGCAGCACCATCTCGGCGGCGAGGTCCGCCGTCCGCAGGGCCGTCTCCACCGCCTGCTCGGCGCGGATCGCGTCCTTGTGCTCCTGCGAGAACAGGGTCGTCGCGC
Organism: Methylobacterium sp. A52T; assembly: GCF_053346095.1. NCBI lineage: Bacteria > Pseudomonadati > Pseudomonadota > Alphaproteobacteria > Hyphomicrobiales > Methylobacteriaceae > Methylobacterium > Methylobacterium sp. A52T. The sequence goes on from NZ_JBKFBI010000099.1 coordinate 18,768, forward strand.
CGCGCCGCTGCTCCTTGGAGTGGTAGAGCGCGTAGTCGGCGCGGTCGAACAGGGCGTCGGCGTCGTGCGGGATCCGGCAGGGCAGGGCGAGCCCGCCCGAGCAGCCGGTGACGACCTGGATGTCGCCGATCCGGATCGGCCGCTGCAGCGCCGTGCAGACGCCGTCGCAGAAGGCGAGCGCCGCCTCGGCCGAAGCCGACGCGCGCAGGATCACGCCGAACTCGTCGCCCCCCAGCCGCGTCACCACCACGTCCGCCCCCGCGAAGGCCGCGAGGCGCCGGCCGGCCTCCGCCAGGACGCGGTCGCCGACATTGTGCCCGTAGGTGTCGTTGATCGGCTTGAACCGGTCGAGGTCGAAGATCGCCAGGGCGAAGGGCGTGTCCGCCCCGGAGGACGACCGGAGCGCCTCGTCGAGCTTCTGGAAGAAGTAGCGCCGATTGGGGAGGCCGGTCAGGCTGTCGGTCTGGGCGAGGCGCGCGTTCTCCTCCGAGAGCCGGCTCGCCACGGCCTGGGACGCGACGAGGGCGACGAAGGCCCGGTAGTTGGTGTTGAGGATGCGGACCATCACGGCTGTCACGAACGCCGTATTGGCCGCGATGGCGAGGAACACATGGTTCCCGCTCGTCACGCAGCAGAACAGGAACACGCCCATGACGATGCCGGTGACCAGGAAGGCCGCCAGCGGCAGGTAGGTCAGGCAGAAGATGCAGGCGATCACCGTGACGGCCACGAAGATCGCGACGTGGCCCTGCTCGTAGGGGCCGCCGAACGTGTTCAGGACCATCGCCCAGATCACGAAGGCGACGGAGAAGAAGACCGTCAGCACCGTCGTCCGCCGCAGGTGGCGGGCGGCCTGCGCCTCGTTCAGGGTCTCGGGCCTCAAGCGCCACCAGTGGATCGCGCGCAGGAGGCACAGCGCGATCACGGTCCCCGGGATGCCGAGGGTCAGGTAGGCGGGCGCCAGACCGTAATGCGTCACCGCGAGGGCGCCGGCATTGACCGAGAGCAGCCCGTAGAGGGACGGGATATGCTTCTGCAATTCCGCGAGTTGACGCATGGCCGTCAGACCCGGGGCGGATGCGGTCGACCTCCCGATCAATATCGAGAAAGGATATTTCGGACGGTTCATCGAAGCTGCGTCTGAGAGATTGGCATATAACTATAGTCCTATCATTAAAGATGTATTTAAGCCGGGATCTGTCACGGCGGTCGTCCGCGGCTCTATTCCCCGCGCCGGACCACCGCGTCGCGGCGATCGGGAGACAATCCACCGGGTGGGCGGGCCGATGATCGACCGATCTCGTCCCAGGATGGGCGGGAAGCGGCCCGGTTCGACTTGTATCGAGGATCGTACAATTGCTTCGGCGCTTCATCTGATCTTTCAGGGGCTGATGGACAGGGGTCGGCCGGCCGCCTCGCGCGCCGTCGGCGCCGATTGCCCGGACAGGACATCCCGGCGATGATCGTCGTCGCGGCCAGGGCCGCGGGGCTCAGGAGAGGCCGATGAGAATCCGTGTCCGCGTCGCCCGGCTGGCGATCCTCGTCGGCGGGCTGTTGGTGGCCGCCGCGCCCGCGCGGGCCGAGACGATCGACGTGACCTTCGCCTGTCCGGACGGTCGGACGCTGGCCGTCACCTTCCTGAACGCCGCGGGGCCGGAGCGGGCGGTTGTCCGGCCGGACAACGGCGCCGCCGTCACCCTGCCGGTGCAGCTGAGCGGGTCGGGGTTCCGCTACGCCGACGCCACGCACGAGCTGCGGGGCAAGGGGCGGTCGGTCACGTGGACCGACGGCGCCGGCACGCCGGTCACCTGCACCGACCGGACGCCGGCCGACGCCAAGCCGCGCTAGGCTGCCCGGGGGGATGCTCGGGGGATGCCCGGGGGATGCCCGGGGCGCGTGCCGGACCCTGGCCCGGCAGCGCCGGACCCGCTAGGAACCGCCCGTCCCGGAGATTGAGGCGTCGGCGTCCCGCCGCGCGTCGCCCGCGACGCGGAGACGTTCCTTGCCCTCGCCCGCGCCCCCGTCGCGCTTCGACGCCGTCCTCCTCGACCTCGACGGCACCCTCGTCGACAGCCTGGCCGATCTCCGGACGGCCCTGAACGCCATCCTGGAACGGGAGGGTCTGCCGCCGGTCGGGACCGCCGCGATGCGGGCCATGGTGGGCGACGGCGCGGTGGCGCTGCTGCGGCGCGCCCTGCGGGCCTCGGGCGCCGATCCGGGGCGGGCGCCGGACCTGCTGCCGGCCTTCCTGGCCGTGTACGAGCCGCTCGCGGCCGCCGGCACCGCCCTGTTCCCCAACGCCGCCGCGGCGGTCCGCGACCTCCGGGCGGCGGGCTACGCGCTGGCGATCGTCACCAACAAGCCGGCCCGCGCCACCGGCCTGATCCTCGACGCGGTGGGGCTGGCGCCGCTGATCGACACGGTCGTGGGCGGCGACACGCTGCCCGAGCGCAAGCCCGATCCCGCGCCGCTGCGGGAGGCCCTGCGTCGCCTGCGGGTCGAGCCCGGGCGGGCCGTCATGGTCGGCGACATGCACCACGACATCGCGGCCGCCCGCGCCGCCGGCACCGCCGCCATCCTGGCCCGCTACGGCTACGGGCGCCCGGACGACGCGCGGACCGCCGACGCCGTCCTCGACGACATCGGCGGCCTGCGGGCGATGATCGGGGCGCTGCCCGCGGGCGGCGCCCCGGCCTCCTAGCGGCCTCCTAGAGCCGTATCCGACCCTGTTGCAACGGTCGGGAAGGACGGCGAGCCCGGTCTCGCCAGCCGCGCCAGGCCCCCTCTCCCGTGCGGGAGAGGGTTGGGGTGAGGGACGAGAAGGATCAGGACTGAACAGGCCGCCGATGCCCGTACAGGCCGCGGCTCTTCCGGACTGTTCTCATCCCTCACCCTGTCCCTCTCCCGCACGGGAGAGGGGACCCGCGCCTCGTTCGGCACGGGCTCGCCGATCGCCTGCGTCCCAACCCGATCGGGAACGGTTCTAGAGCGGTCACCGACCGGATTGAATCGTGTAGGGTTTCGGCCGCGGCGGTGATGTGATTCGATGGTCGGCTTTCCGAGGAGGAGAGCCGATGGCGTCTGCCCTGTCCGTTGATTTGCGCGAGCG